>DASQQR010000509.1:0-7302 GCA_035643335.1 Anaerolineales bacterium | reverse complement strand
GGAGAAAACATCCACAAAGGGAAAGCGCGCCTGTAAATGATCCGTGCCCTTGACGCCAACCATACAGCCCATCAGGTTGATCACCAAATCCGGGCGCTGTTCTTTGAGAGGTTTCAACGAGTAAAGACGACCCGCAGCTTTGTCTTCGGCGCTCTGGCGCACGACGCAAGTATTCATGACAATCACGTCGGCATCGGTGGGACGCCGTGTGGCATGATAACCTAAATGCTCCAAGGCCGAGGCCACCCGTTGGGAATCGGCCACATTCATCTGACAACCAGCAGTCCAAATGTGATATTTCATGTCCGGTATTATATCAGGGTAAAGATGAATGAGTAGTGATTTGCGGTCGTTGCACGACCGCAAATCACTACTCATTACTTTTTAATGGTGAGATGATAAAATTGCGCCCATGCGCAGGTCAATCCTGGTAAAGACTGGGGGAACGATGCTCGGGCTGGCGGTCCTGGCCCTCCTGCTGTACCAAATTCCATCGATTAACCGCAGATTATCCTGGCGAGTAGACTTCGCCATGACGTACGTGCGCAGCGTGCTGCATCCGGTGGGGGAAATGCCCACAGCGCTGCCGCAGCCAGCAGTAGCGGTGACGCTACATCCCACCAATACGCCCGTGCCCAAGGATCCCGCGACGCCCACGCCAGGCCCCACCCCTACTCCCACTCTGACGCCCACTCCAATACCGGGATCGGTTTCTCTGATCCCGCCTGAATGGGAAAAGCAAGACATCAACAACTGCGGCCCGGCTACGCTGACGATGTACTTGCGCTACTACGGCTGGAAAGAGGACCAGTTCTCCATTGCCAACCTGTTAAAGCCGCACCGGGATGATCGCAACGTCAACGTCGAGGAGCTGGTTTACTTCGCCCGCACGCGGGTAGGTTGGCTGCAAGCCGAATACCGGGTAGGTGGAGATATCGAATTGATGAAGAATTTCCTGGCAGCGGGGATCCCGATGATGATCGAGGAAGGCTTCTATCTAGACGAGACATACTGGCCCAACGATGACCGCTGGGCGGGACATTACCTGCTGCTGACCGGTTATGATGACGCCGACCAGGCCTTCACAGTACAGGACTCCTTTCTGGGCGCGGACCGGAAAGTTAAATACGAGGATGTTTACAAAAACTGGCAGGCATTTAACCGAGTATATATCTTACTGTATCTTCCGCAACAGGAGGAAACGATCAAATCCATCCTGGGAGCGGACTGGGATGTGGACGCCAACCGGCAGCACGCCCTGGACATCGCCAGAGCGGAGACTGAAACCAATCCAAAGGACGCCTATGCCTGGTTCAACCTGGGCACCAACCTAGTGTATTTCGAAAAATACGGAGAGGCAGCGCGCGCCTACGACACCGCCCGCAATCTCGGCCTGCCCCAGCGTATGCTGCGCTACCAGTTCGGCCCGTTCTTCGCCTATTTCTTCAGCGGGCGCAACGATGATTTGTTAGCGATTACGGAGTACGCCCTGGAGCGGACACCCAACTCAGAGGAGGCACATTTGTGGCGAGGTTGGGGGTTGTACCGCGATGGCAAAACTGGGCAGGCCATCGAGGATTTCAATACGGCGCTGGAGGAAAACCCGAATTATCAAGACGCCCAGTATGCGTTGGATTTTGTGAGGGAGAATCAGTGACAGTCAGGAGAGCGCGCCGGCGGGTTTGCGCTCTTCGCGGCCGGGTTTGAGCATTTTTAGGGAAGTGAGGTACAACACGGCCATTAATGCGCCGCCAAATAAAAACGGTGTCGTGGACCCGAGGACCTGGAACAAGGCCCCGCCGATCAGGGGAGCTACGGCATTGGCACCACTTAAGAACGCCGCCGAGATGCCCAGCATGCCACCGATCTCATCTTGGTTAATGCGCTTGGTAATCAGGCTATTGATACTGGGCTGCAAAATGCCGCCCCCGATGGAGGCCGGCACCATGGCCGCCAGAATCCAAACCAGACCCAGCCAACCTTTATGCGCTCCGCTGGGGAGTTCGACAGACAGGTTTCGTGTGACAGGGTTTTCGTGAGTGCGGAAATCACTGCTGGTCTTCAATTCAGAAGTAAGCTCCTGCTTTGAATACCAGGGAACGGGCTGGTGCGGGGTCACTGCAGTCAGGATCAGGCCAATGGCTAAGGCCAGCAGACCCACGTAGATCAAGCGGCGATCGCCCAGCTTACGGCTCCATCGTCCGATGAAGCCCCCCTGCACCGCCACGACGATGGCGCCAACGAAGACAAAGATGATGGCGTTGCCGGAAGCATTCAGCCCCAACCGGTTGAGGGTAAATAACGACAATAACTGCTCAAAGCCACCAAAGGCGATCTGTTGAGCGAACATAAGCCCCAGGAGGATGCCGACGGCGGGATGGCCCAGAGCACTGAACATGGTAGCGATGGAAAAGGCAGCCCTGCTCTCACTTTCCCCCCGCTCATGGGCGGGCAGAGTCTCCTCCAGCCAGAACCAGGTCAGCAAGATAGAAAGAAGAGAAAATCCAGCGGCGACGAAGGCCGGGACGCGGTAATCATTGTTGCTCAACGATAAGGAAACGAAGGCGATAATCGGACCAAGGATAAAACCGATCCCAAAGGCTGCCCCCATCAGGCCCAGGCCCTGGGTGCGGGTCTGCTCGGTAGTGCTATCGGTGATCACTGCCTGGGCGGTAGAGACATTGGCTCCTGAAATCCCATCAACGATGCGAGCAAGAAACAACATCCACAGACCGTTCGCAAATCCCAGAATCATGAAGCCGACGAAAGTGCCCACCTGGCTGAGGATCAAAATTGGTTTGCGACCAAAACGATCTGAAAGACGGCCGAGCACAGGTGCGCCCACGAACTGCATGACCGGGTAGGCGGCTCCCAACGCGCCGACCAGAAAGGCGTCTGCGCCAAAGGCGGCGGCATACAACGGCATCAAAGGAATGATGACGGTTAGCCCTAACAGGCCGATCAGGACGATGATGAAGACCGGGAGGATTTTCTTGTAGTCAAGTCTCTCCTCAGTGATTTCGAGGGTCGAATTTATCTCCTCATTCGCCATATTCCAACAAATTCCTCACAAATAGCGGTTTTTAGCTGCTTCCAAGCAATGCATTAACGAGGCGGCGCAGGTTGAAAGGCTGCCCAGAGAGCAAGACCTGGGCTCGGAACATGCCAGCTACGGTGCGCACGAGCAGCAGCACGGTAAGTGCTTGCAACCCTGCGGATAATAACAACTGCCAAAGGGGGACACTGGTAGCGGCAAGGCGGGTCATCATCACCACTGAAGCAGTCAACGGGAAGAGGCTTAGAGCCAGCGCCAGAGTGCCATTGGGGGCCTCGATCATGACCCCGATCATCATCAACGGGATAATCAACGGGAGGATGACTATAAAGGTAGCCTGCGAAGCTTCCCGCAAGTCAGGCACCAGGGCACCCAAGCTGGCCATCAGGCTGGCGTAGATGGCATAGCCTAAAAGAAAAAAGACTAATCCCCAAACGAGAAAAGACAACGGCAGCTGAAAGGCTTGAGGCAAGCTGAATGTGCGCCCACTGAGACGGAGCAGGGAGTAGCCGGTTCCAATCCACAACACTGTCTGCAGCAGGCCCACCAAACCCAAGGCGATGATCTTACCCACTAGCATCTGCCTGGGCGAGATGGACAACATCAAGATCTCCAGGACACGGTTTTCTTTTTCTTTGGTCACACTGTTCAACAGGTAGCTGGCCGACATCAATATAATGATGTAAAAAGCCAGGGTAACCGCGTAGGGCAAAAAGAAAGTGAGCGGATTTTGCTGATCACGCTGAGGGCTGGGCGCCTGGGAGATCTTATTAACAACCAGAGGGCGGTTTACCAGGGAGGCCAGGTGAACATCGCCACCCAGCAGGTTGACTTTCAGGATCCACTGGATTCGAGAGGACTGATCGAAAGCCGATAGTGGATTGAAATCCGGGCGGACGTTGAGGATGTCCCCGGTCTCGAGATAATTATCAGGGATCAGGTAATAGCCAGTGATTTCGCCTACTCGCAAGGCCTGGAGAGCCGCGGCCCGGCTTGGAAAGGCCTTGAAAGCAGCCTCTGGAATCGAATCAGGGATAGTCTTGATCAAGCCACTTTGATCCACAAATCCTTCGGCCTTTTGACCAGGCGCGCTAACGGAGCTAAAAAACTCGGCAACGCTGTTGGGAGCGCGGCGGTTCAAGGCAGAAAGGAGAACAAAACCCAAGATCGACACCAACGGGACACCCAATGCGATCAACAAGAACGAACGCCGGGCAACGGTGACAATGATTTCATTTTTTAAGACGGATAGGGTTTTGTTCATTTAGTTGAGCTAGAGATCTTGGCTAATAAACCAGGCGTGATACGTGATGCGTGTTGCTTGAAGAACTGAATGTTTCATTTTGAGCGGCCAACGAGCTCACGCAGATTGACCCGCTGTCCGTAGCTCAGCAAGCCCAAGCGCAAAGCGCGCCCTGCCAGCCAGAGGGCTCCGAGGGCCGAGAGGCTCAAAATGCCAACGCTAAGAAGAATTTCACCTGGAGCAAGATAAGTAAATCCAGCCCGCATGGTCACGGCCACTGGAGCTGTCAACGGGAAGTAGCTCAAAGCCACCGCCAGGGGGCCGTTGGGGTTACTCATGATTTGAAAAGAGAACCAATAAGGGATCATCACGGGCAAGGTGAACAAGCCCGTCACTTGCTGGCCCTCGCGAGCCTCGGTCACGGTCGCTCCCACAGCGGCCATGAGAGCGGCGATCAAGACGAAGCTGGGCAGCATAACGGCCAGCATCAGACCGATGAATCCGGGTGAGATGTGGACCGCCCGCAACAACTCAAAGTAATTCCTGCCAATCAAAACACCGATCACAGCAACGCTGATCCAGACGATTATCTGAGTCAGGCCGACGCCGATGATGCCGATGATCTTGCCCCCCATCATCTGGAAGAAAGAAACCGAGGTGAGCAGGATCTCGATGGTGCGATTCTCCTTCTCCTCAACCACAGCCTGCAAGAGGTAACCCGAGGTGGTGAAGATGGCGATGATGAAGGCCAGCCCAGTGACAAAAGGAGTGAAGATGTTAAACCAATCGTTCTGCGACATGCTGCGGCTGCCATCCGGTGTGCTCACCGTGAGGTTATCGCCCCGGATCAGGCGTTGGGCAACAGGTTCGGGTTGGCCGGACATCAAGTTAACTCGAAGGAAATCGGCAAACTCTTGCTCAGCATCCGAGCTGGGGGATTCGATAAAGACCAAGTCAGCGTGACCGGTCTGGCGGTAATCCTGGGGCAACACATAATAAGCCTGGATCTCTTTGGACTGGAGGGCGGTCTGCGCTTCTGCTTCGGTCTGAAAGGGTAGTAATGGGACGCGCCTATTTGAGGAGTCAAGTTCAGGGGCCGGCAGCGGAGAAGCCAGCAAGCCAGAGTGATCCACGTATCCCAGTGGCCTGTCACTTTGATGGGCCTGAGATATGAGCAAACCGACCACAGCCATGACCAGGATCAAGCCAGGCACGCTTAATAGAACGAACAAAAAGCGGCTGCGCAGTACGTGCCGCTGGTATTCATAGGCCGATACCCGCCAGAACTTATGCACTCTGCACCCCTTCATCTTGAACCACACGGATAAAAATCTCATCCAAAGTGGGGGTAGCGATCTCAAAGCGTTCCAGGATCACATTTCGCGCCAGCAGGTTATGCAGAACTTCTTGCGGACTGGTATCCGAGGCCAGAAACAACTTGACGGAAGCGTTCTGGGCCTCAGCCTTTTCGACGCCGGGCACAGCGTCCAGCGAAGCGGCGTGAGGCTGGTTTCCGCCGGCACGCACCAAAACAGCATGTCCCGAATACCGGCGGCGGATGCTCTCCAAATCGCCGTAAAGCAGGGCCCGGCCGTGATGGATTAAGAGGATGCGATCGCATAATTCCTCCACCTGGTGCATTTGATGGGTGGACATCATGATGGTCACGCCCCCGGCACGCAGGTCCTGCAAGAGATCTTTGGCCATCCGGGTGTTGACCGGATCCAGCCCCGTAAAGGGCTCATCGATGACGACCAGTTCGGGCCGGTGGAGCAGAGTGGCGATGATTTGAGCCTTTTGCTGCATCCCTTTGCTCAGCTCTTTTACCTTGCTGTTCCTATGAGCAGTCAGGTCAAAGCGCTCCAAGTACTCACCCACCTGCTGGCGAACCTGGTCAGGAGATAATCCCTTCAACGATCCTAAGTAAACCAGGCAGCGTTCGAGAGGGATGTCCTGATACAGGCCACGTTCTTCGGGCATGTAACCGATGCGGTTCTTCTTTGCTTCGACCATGGGCCCACCCAGGACGGAAACCTGACCTTGATCGGGTTTAAAGATGTCCAGGATAACACGAATGGCGGTGGTCTTGCCGGCACCATTTGGGCCGAGCAAACCAAAGATCTCGCCGTGTTCGACCTGAAAAGAGAGATCGTCGACGGCTTTGACTGGACCAAAGGTCTTGGTGATATGAGAAACTTCAACCGAGGGCATGATTTTCTCCAAACGAAAGGATTATAACCGGAAAGGGAGCAGGGATTGGGGGCCAGTGATCAGGGACCAGTGACCGGAGGCGTCAGTGGTCAGGCAAGATGAGACTACTTGGAATTGGCTGGTGCTATAATCCTGTTGGGCCAGGAGAATGCGTAATTCGTAATGCGTAAGAACCCTTCTAGAACGAGTTGATTTTCAGACCCCATGGATAATTCCTCTTTTCTTCAGCGCTTATATCTTCACGTACGCGAGTTCGTCGCCGGTGCGGCACTTTCATGGACGTCGGTGCCCTACCTGCTCAAGCGTCGCAAGGAGACGGAAAACCTATTTGTCTTATTCACGCTGCTAGAACTTTGGGGAACGCCGCCTTTCCCACTACGGCACAAATTGTTGATGTTGCCTTATGTTGTACCGCAGATCCTATATTGGAAACGGCGCTTGATCTTATGGGATGATACGCTGGAGACAGCGGATTTGAAGCACCTCGGGCACTGAAAGAATTGGGAGATTGGAGACGTGAAAGAGTGGACACGCAGTCCAGGCGATGTTATTGAGCCTGGAGGGTCACCCAATCTTCGATTTGGCGGCGGCCGGTCAGATGCATTCCGTTTTGGTGGAGGCCGCGTTCTACATCGTTTACCTGCTCTTCTAGAATCCCGGAGAGCACCAACGTTCCGCCTGGAGATAGCAATTCGCCCAAGCCCTCGGCTAACAACCGCAGGATGATCGGGGCGAGCAGGTTAGCAAGCACCAAGGGCGCTTTTTGAAGCGAGAAAGCCCCCTCACGAACTTC
>DASQQR010000508.1:0-5240 GCA_035643335.1 Anaerolineales bacterium | reverse complement strand
CGTCGGGATAGTCTATCTTAATCATCCATATGTGTCCGGAGAGAATTTTAACCGGCATCTGATCCAAGCATGATAGTGGTGTAGAGTAATTATGACAATCAATGAAGTGGCTAAAGAATCTACCAAAAGAATTACCTCGTCACTCAAGCGCGCCAGTCGTCCCTTTCAACGAATTTGGCCTGGATCATCGGAATCCGTAATCGGCTTGTTCGCACTGGTTGTCATTGTTTTCATAGCCCTTACCTACATTAAACCTTTGGAAATCCAGGCCAGTAAGCTCGTCAAGGGTAACAGATATCTGGCCCTGATCGACGGTTTGATAAACCCGTTTCGCAATCGGCAGCTTTTGTTGAATTCCGATCTGCCTGTTTACGATCTTCGGATCAGTAAAGGTCAATACGCGATCATTGAAAATGCGATTGAAGCCGCCAAGGAAAGAGGCTGGATGAGTGATGATGAACAGGTTTGGGCGGATGGCAAGTTCTACTATCAGGGTCAGGAGTATAACGTCAAGGTTCGGGTACGCGGGGACCTGCCTATTCATTGGGCAAACCCCAAGAAATCCTGGCGAATTAAGTTCGGCAACCAAAAAATCGAAGAGAATGGCGAAATTATCGAAGAGCCCATTTACTTTCAAGGCCAACGGCAGATCAACCTGATCGTGCCGATTGACCGGGACTATGTCATCACGCCATTCGTAGACCAGATTTTGCGTGAGGCTGGTTTAACCGTCCCGCGCGACCAGTATGCGATTCTCAGAATTAATGGCGTTCTCCAGGGGCTTTATTATGAGGTCGAACAATTCGATAAGCCTCTGTTTGCCGCGCAGGAGCGCCCTGAGACATCCGTCGTCAGCCAGAGCGAGCGTGCTTTGCACTTCGAACAATATACGAAATATGGCACGCCGATCGCTTCTGACGCGAAATATGACATTGGGATGACTCGCCAGCAGGTCGAGCAAGGCGACGAGCTGGCGCAGCGCGCCATGCAGGTACTCTTGGATTTTGCCAATAAACCCACGCCGGCCAATTTCCGCCGGGCCCGTTCCGTGCTGGACTGGGAAAAATATCTATATTTTCGGAGTATGACGACCCTTCTCAACACCAACCACGTCCGCTTTGGATCCAACAACATAAGATTGTATTTCGATCCCAGCCGGGGATTGTTCGAACCCATTCCGTGGAACATGCTGCTGGTGCGGATGCCGATAGAACCGGGAACGATCGATTATTGGAATAGCCACGGCCCTGATCCTCTTGAGGTGGCAACGTTATTGGACCCGCAATTACGTCTGCAACGCAACAAGATACTGTGGGAGTGGGTCGGCGACGGTGGTGATGGTCTGGTTGCCAGGTTTGACAAATTCCACGAAAGCATCCGGCCACTGGCTTGGGCCGACGTATTGAGCACTCCTATTCAGGGCGTTCGCATGGATGAAATAAGGAGCGATTTTGTTTTCAACTTGCGTCGAGTATACCGGGTGCTCAGCTTCTCCAGCGGTAATTTCGCCTATCGATTAGAGGCGAACGACCGCGCCTCTTTGGAGGCTGTGGCTGTCAACTTCAGCGGCCTGGAATTTCGGAGTGTGACGCTCTCGGACCAGAAGGTATTCGAGGGGCAATACCAGCTTTATGAGGATGTCAATGACAATGATGAGCTGGACGCTGGCGACGCACTTGTGGCAACCACGACGGCTGTAAATGGGACAATTGATCTCGATTTGAACAAACTCGTGCTTCCGGAGATTGTATACGACTCGGATTGGTATGATGGGCGCTATTGGGAATACTACGATACATTAACCGGTCGGGCGCGCTATTTCCTGGTGGGTAAACTGGCCCCTGACAAGCGCGATCCGCTGCTGTGGGAAGCGCCTGCAATTCAGGTAATGGCGACCAACGCGGTTAGCGGGCAGGAACTGCTCTCCGCCTCCGTCGACCAAGAAGAGTTAGGGTTGGAGGATTACATCGGAATTACTGCCTATGATGCTTCAGACCCCTTTGATCTGGAGGCGCCAGAGCTCAGTTTGGCCGAGTTTGTAAGCACCCACCCACAGTTTACCACCAGCTCGGCGCAACCTGATGCTGTGGAATTGAGCGGAAGCGTTACCATAACCGGGACCATCATCGTGCCTAAATCGGTGCTGCTGATCCTGCAACCGGGGACCGACATCACCATGTTGCCCTCTGCCAACCTGGTTTCCTACGGGGGTCTGAAAGCGATCGGTACTCCCGAGGACCGCATTCGCGTCCATGGTGATGGAAGCGGAGATCCATGGGGCACCTTTGCAGTCGTGCGTCCAACACAAGAGGTCGACTTGAAGTACGTGGATTTTCAGGATGGTGGGCAGGCTCAGGTGAACGCTACCCTCTTCACAGGCGGCTTCGCTGTACATGATGGCGATTTGAGAATAGAACACAGCACCTTCACAAATCAGCAGAGTGAAGACGGGTTTAACCTGAAGAACGGCAACCTCTATATGGACGATGTCCTGGTTTCTGATAATGCCAGCGACGGGGTAGATTTCGACTTCGTAACGGGTGAGGTTCTCAACAGCCAGTTCATAAATAACGCGGGTGATGGTTTGGATATTTCCGGCAGTCATATAACCGTCATGAACAGCCGCTTCGAAAATAGTGGCGACAAGGGGTTCAGTGTCGGCGAGGACTCCCACCCAATTGTAATCAACGCTCTGTTCCGAGGCAACCAGATTGGGCTTTCTACCAAAGATCTTTCCCAGGCGCGCGTAGCCTACGCAACTTTTGTGGATAATACGCTGGCCATCGAGGCGAAGCGTAAGAAGGCCTTTTTCGGAGGTGGCTCTGGTGAATTCATTGATAGCGTAATTGCACAGAACCAGTCGCTCCTCGAGGAGGATTACTTTTCCAAGGGCCAGGTAGCATTTCAGGACTCGCTGGCTGATGACCCGCTCGGCTGTCCTGGATGTGAGATCGCTGAAATTGTTTTCCAGGCGCCGGAAGCCGGTGACTACCGTTTGAGCAGTGCAATGCTTGGCGGAGCACTGGAGCTGGCACAACCGGACTGGTTCCCCGATGAAGTCTTGGCTGAGTTACCTCAGATACCAGGCACTTTTAAGGTCTGGAGTAAGTAAGGGCAATTTAGATTGATGCAGGCCTTGATATTGGCCGGTGGGTTGGGAGAAAGGCTCCGTTCCATCGTTAACGACCGGCCCAAGCCAATGGCTCATATAGGGGAAAAGCCCTTCCTGGAATACCAGCTGGAGTTCCTGAAGCGCCAGGGTGTCAACCACCTGGTTCTGTGTGTAGGCTACCGCCACCGGCAAATCCAGGAGTACTTTGGATCTGGGGAGCACTGGGGCGTTCACATCGATTATTCGGTCGAAGCCGAATTGCTGGGCACCGCTGGAGCGATTAAACAAGCACATCAGTACATCACTGGAAGATTCCTTGCCTTAAACGGGGACACGTTTTTCGGCCTCGACTTAGGCGCTTTTATCAAATTTCATGAATTGGATAAGTTAATGAGGCAACGCTATATTGCGAGCATTGCCCTTGCCAGAGTTCGGGAAGCCGGCAGCTATGGTTTAGTGCTTCTGGATGACAATGATCATGTCCTTCAGTTCCTGGAAAAGCAACAGAGCAGTGCAGACGACAATGCTGGCTCCAAATGGGTTAACGCCGGAATTTATATTCTTGAGCCGGAAATATTAGATCATATTCCGGGTGGTAAGAAGGTTTCTATCGAAAGGGATATTTTTCCAGCCCTTCTCGAGGCGGGTTTTGTATTGGGCGGGTATCAAGCACAAGGGGCTTTTATCGATATAGGAACTCCAGACGGATATTACAGATTTCAAACTCACATTTTGGGGAGGAAATAATGATCGTTAGAAGTAAAGCTCCTCTACGGATCAGCTTCTGTGGGGGTGGCACGGATGTATCCCCCTTTGTGGAGGAAAGAGGCGGTGTGGTTTTAAGCGTGACCATTGATAAATACGCTTACGCTTCTTTGAGAATTCGAGACGACCAAAATATCTCGGTTCAGTCCCTGGATTACGATATTGTTGCCAAGTACCGCGTGGATGACGATCTAGAATACAACGGCGAGTTGGATCTGGTTAAAGCTGTCATTCGAAATATGTGCAACGGGAATAAACAGGGACTTGACTTCTTCATGCATAGTGATGCGCCACCTGGTTCTGGTCTGGGTTCGTCATCAACCGTGGTAGTAGCCCTCATCGGCTTGATCAAACACTGGCGACGATTGCCTCTTACGAACTATGAAATCGCTGACCTGGCTTACCAGATCGAGCGCGTTGATCTAAGGATAAAGGGAGGTATGCAGGATCAATACGCTGCCGTCTTCGGGGGCTTTAATTTCATCGAATTTGGGCGCGACGCTGTTATCGTAAATCCTTTACGGATCGAGGACGAAATCATAAACGAGCTCCAGTACAACTTGCTCTTATGCTATACAGGGCGGACACGGCTGTCGGCAAACATCATTACTACGCAAGTTGATAACTATGTTAGGAAGGAAGCCGAAGTGCTCGCAGCCATGGATGAATTGAAGGAGATTACGGTTGCACTGAAAAATGCACTTCTCCAGGGGCGACTGGATGATTTCGGGGGTCTTTTAAATGAAGCCTGGTTCAACAAGAAGAAAATGGCGAAGCAAATCACCTCATCCACGATAGACACCTTATACGAAACGGCGAGAAAAAACGGTGCCCTCGGTGGAAAAATTCTCGGTGCTGGAGGCGGAGGCTACTTGTTGCTTTACTGTCCATTTGATAGAAAGCATATCATCGCTGAGGAACTGGAAAAGTTGGGTGGTCAGGTCGTCGAATTTACCTTTGACTACCATGGATTGCAGACTTGGGAGGTACGATCATGAAGGTGGTCGCGCGCACGTTCGTTAATGAGATTAAGGCCGAAATGGAAGAAAGTGTCCGGGTGAAACAGCGGGTAATTGATGAACAGGTATTCGTTTTAGACGAGATACTGCAGATCTTGCTCCAGGCTCTACGCGCAGGTAGAAAGATTATTTTGTTTGGTAATGGGGGAAGCGCGGCGGACTCCCAACATATCGCGGCCGAATTTATCAGCAAATTTCGTCGGGATCGCAGCGCTTTGCCTGCGATTGCGCTGACGACAGATACATCCATTCTCACTTCAGTCGCCAACGATTTTGGTTTTGATTATGTGTTTTCCCGGCAAATTGAAGGCTTGGGTGAGCAAGGAGACGTAGCCCTTGGGATC
>DASQQR010000507.1:0-2943 GCA_035643335.1 Anaerolineales bacterium | reverse complement strand
TGGGATCTGGCTTTTCCTGGAGACTACCAACCCGGGGCGAAACTGCCCTTTTTGATCTGCGATCGCACTCCCAGATCTTTGCGAGTGCAGCCGTCAGCGAGCGTTTCAGGAAGCGAGCTACGCGGCCTTGAGAAAGTGATTCTGGGAGTTCAAAACCTTGATGAAGGGATTGATCTGTTCAGGGGAGTGTATGACTGGTCTGCGCCTGAATTTGAAGAGCAGGCCGAGTTTGGAGCCCGCCTGGCGGCATTTCCTGGAGAGGTGGTCGTTCTGGCGCAGCCGCTGGAGGACAACTGTTTGCAATCAAGGCTGTCCAGGTTTGGCGAGAGTCCCTGTGGATTCTTGATTGGAAGCCGGAACCTGGACGAAACCTTCCAAAAGAGAGGCCGGATGAGGGGTCCGGATTGGTTTCAGCAAAGCGTTGCCTGGTTCGACAGGGAGCAGCTCAACGGAACCCGCCTGGGTGTGACCGGTCGATAGAAAGGTATTATTGTGGAAGCGGAATCTGGATATAAAACGCCCAAACGGCCGATCCCTGAGCCGCTGCGCGGGTCCGAGATTGGAACATTCGCTCATAACACAGTCGCAGTGCGGATACCCAACATCGGGCGGCGTATCCTGGCAGAAAACGATTTTTCTCCTGAGATTATGGCGCGGCTGCAGGCTTTAATCGGGGATATCCCTTACGGAAGGATCTGCCCTCTGCGGGATCCAACTGCTCCGGACAGCGGTGATTGGGCGCGTTACGTTGAGCCCTATGTGGATCAGAATTGGCTTCAGGTGCCATGGTTTTTCGCCGAGACTTATTTTTACCGGCGCGTGCTTGAGACGACCGGTTATTTCCGGCCTGGAGCGGGCCATGGCGTGGATCCATATGGCCGGCAGAAACGGGAGGGATTGGAGTCCAGCCAGGAGGCCATCCTGGCCGTGGCTGCCCATGTAAATGCCTTGTTGTCAAGAGATGAAAGCAAACCGGAAGATCTTAGTCGCTTACTTAAGATGAACTTGTGGGGTAACCAGGCGGATCTCAGCCTGTGGCCTGCTGGCCATGGAGAGGGACCGGGGCATGCCGATGACCAGGCGCGGGATGCTCACCTCCTGGCGGATGATAGCCAACGAGCCGGCGAATTGCTTGGCGCCAGCCAGGGCCAGCGCTCTCGGGTTGACTTTATCCTGGATAACGCCGGACTGGAATTAGTCAATGATCTCGCCCTGGCAGATTACTTGTTGGGAAGCCAAACTGCCGGAAGGGTTCGATTTCATCTTAAATCCCACCCCACATTTGTCTCGGATGCCATGATCGAGGACGTGGAACAAACGGTGGCATTTTTGTTGGTCGCGCCCAACGCGGAGGGGCGCTCCTTTGGCCAACGATTGAGGGATCATCTTGAGGAGGGCCGGCTCCAGCTAGAGGACAGCTTCTTTTGGACATCCCCGTTGGCTCTCTGGGAGATGCCGGCGCAACTGCGCTCTGTGCTGGGAAGCGCGTATTTAATTGTCAATAAGGGAGATGCAAACTATCGCCGCAGCCTGGGCGACCGACACTGGCCTTATACTACGCCGGTGGCCGAGGCCCTGCGCTACTTACCGGCCCCTTGGGTGGCACTTCGAGTGGCGAAATCTGAGGTAGCCATCGGGCTAAGCCTGGAGCAAACCAGAGAACTCGACCGCATTGATCCGGCCTGGAAGGTGGATGGACGGTGGGGGATGATCCAACTGGTTATACTCTGAGTTACCCGATCTACCAGATTTTTGTGCTCGAGCGCGTCCCAGAACGACCCTGGCGCTGGCGATGAGCCTGAGTCGAGTCTCGGGCTTAAGTGAAGAACCCCGCAGTGAGCTGCGGGGTTCTTCTATTGCCAATTTTGTCATGGTTTATTTTTGTTTTTGCCGGGTTTGTCCGGTTTAGCGGGCCTGACAGAATTCGACGGAGCCGGTCCGGTCGCTTGCAGTTGGAGTTGTCTCTTGATCTGGCCCCAGCCCATGCCGGAACTCTTCATGGCGAAGATGTCTGCCACGGGCACACCGTACTGGTCACGCAAGCTGTAAGCCCGGTCGATCTCGCCGAAACCAAAGCCCTGGCAGAACCATCCCATAATCTCTCCATAATCCACAATGTAGCGATCTGCCAACCGGGTTCCAGTCGGATGCGGTTGCGCGCCGGTGCACAGCACCGCGGGTTCCTGGGTATCCTCGGGAGCAGGTGTTTCCGTCGGCGTGACGGTCTCGGTAGCGGTGATCGTCTGGGTTACGGTAGGAGTGATGGAGGGCGTCGGGGTGATCGTCGGCATGGTGGGCACCATCTTCTTGATCTGACCCCAGCCCAACCCAGAGCTCTTCAGGGCGAAGATTTCCTCGACAGGGATCTTATATTGCTGGCTGAGGCCGTAAGCCAAGTCGATCTCACCGAAACCAAATCCTTGGCAGAACCATGCCATGATCTCTTCATAATCCACCTCATAGCGATCTTCCAACCTGATTCCAATAGGATGCGGTTGCGCGCCGGTGCAGTCCGTGAAAACTTCTTCGGTTGGCTCGGGCGTGGTGGAGGGGGTGATGGTTTCCGTGGGGGGTTCGGTATCCACCGGTTGTGTTCCTTGCGCTTCGCATTCCTTGGTGAGGGTTATGGTCATACTGGCGGCCTGCTCATCCGGGTTGTTGGCCTGGCTGGCCACGAATACCAATACAGATGCCAGCTCACCATTGGCCGCGTTCGCCCACTCATCATTGAGTTCTACCTTGACTTCAAATTCCTGGCTCTCCCCGGCCTCAATCCTATCCCACGCAGAAGGAGAGATCTCAACCGAATCGACGTACTGGGGGCCAGCAGTGACTTGTTTATCCAGCTCGACGCCGATAGCAGCATCCTCCGCGTCCAGGCTTTCATTACTCAGAACACCTTTGAATTCGAACTCTTCTCCACATAGTGAGGCCTGGGTGGTC
>DASQQR010000506.1:0-3838 GCA_035643335.1 Anaerolineales bacterium | reverse complement strand
CTGGCGGATAAAAGAGGGCTCCTTCTGCTTTGACCCCAATGGTACTGACCCCGGCTTCGTGTTCGAGTGCGGACCTGAGGATGCGCCGGACGGTTTGATCGACCCGATTGCAGAATACGATCACGATGAGGGTATCGCTGTTGTGGGCGGATTCGTGTACCGGGGCGACCAGATTCCGCCTTTGCGCGGGCGCTATATCTTTGGCGACTTCTTCCAACCCGCCGGCCAGAGCGGCCGGATCTTCTACCTGCAGAAGAACAACCGCATCCTGGAATTGCAGCTGGTTGGACAAGATAGCCTGGGGCTGCGCTTACTTGGCTTCGGCCAGGACGCCAATGGTGAGCTTTATGTGCTCGCCAATGCCCTGGGGGTGCCCTTTGGCGACACCGGGGTCGTGTTGAAGATCTCCTCGGGGATACCCCCTGCCACCGACTTCCGCGCTCATTTAAGCGGTGAGGACGAAGTTCCACCGGTGGAAACCCAGGCACAGGGGCAGGCGACCTTCAACTTGAGCGCTGACGCTACAGGCCTCGATTTCAAATTGAACGTCGCTAACATCCAGGATGTGGTCGCATCCCACATCCATTGCGCGCCGGCAGGAGTGAATGGACCGGTTGGGGTAACACTTTTTAGCGGTGGTCCTGTTTCTCCCGACGGTACCCTGGCTGAAGGCACCATCACTGCTCCTGATCCAGGCAATGGGTGCGACTGGACAAGCCTGGAGGCGGTTTTGGCCGCGATGCGCAATGGTCAGGCTTACGTCAATGTGCACACGTTGGATCACCCGGCCGGTGAGATCAGGGGTCAGATCCGCTAAATTAAATCATTCGGCGCCTTCCGAAATCTGCGGGCATTTGTTTTCCACAGGAGTCTGGATCTTCCCAGACTCCTGTGGAATTTTGTTTTCCCGGCGCATTTGGGCCCTGCTCCGCCTCCTATTATGGGGGTGGGCATAAGGATCGCCCTCCCCCATCCTTCCAATCTTCCAACCCCTGCCCTGAGCCCCGTCGAAGGGTTCCGCTCTTCCAATCCCCTCACCCCACCGGCGTATAATGGATCCCGTACACATTCTCACCGTACTGCACCCGGATCGGCTCCCAGCTGGCTTCCACCTCCATCCCGGTCCGTAGCTCCTCGGCTGAATCGGCGTTGACTTGGCCCATCGCCTTGACCCCGTTCTCAAATTCCGCTACCCCGAGCACCAGGAAGCGCTGGTCGAAGCCCCAGGGCAGGTTGAAAATTTGCGTGTAAGCGATCAGACGCGCTTTGCCCTCGGGCTTAGTGGTTTCGAACTCCCGACCTTTACACACCATGCAGCGGTCGTGAAATGGATAGTGGATCTTGCCGCACTTCTTGCACCGGTAGGCCTCAATCTCGATCTCTTTCATGCCTCCGCCCTCCTCAAAATGAATGCCAGCACGTTGTTGCCGAAGCCGCCAAAGTTGATCGTCAATCCGGTCTTGGCGTTCTTCACCTGCCGGTCCTTGTCTAACTCGTGGCGCAGCTGGTAAACGATGTCGACCACCTGCGCGACCCCGGTCGCGCCCACCGGATGCCCACGCGCTTTTAAGCCTCCGGACATGTTGATCGGGATTTGCCCTCCCAGTCGCGTCTTTCCGGCCAGGGCGGCTTTCCCACCCTCGCCTTTTTTAAAGAATCCAATATGCTCGCTTTCGGCGATCTCCAGGATGGTAAAGGCGTCGTGTAGTTCGGCCACGTCGATATCGCTGGGCTTGAGTTTGGCTCGCTCGAAGGCTTGCTGTGCGGCCAGCGTGACGGCTTTCAGGTCGGTCGGGTCTTCCCGTTCCTGCAGCGTATGGGTGTCGGTGGCCTGCCCGAAACCTGCGATCAGGATAGCTGGTTTCTCGTTCTTCTTGAGCTTCTCCAAAGGACACAGGATCAAGGCAGCTGCGCCGTCGCTCACCGGACAGGCGTCGTAGAGGTGTAAAGGATCTGCGACCGTGGGATTATTGACCACCGCGTGCGGGCTCTCGTAGATCCCCTCTCGGCTGAGCGCCATCTCCACGTGCGCATACGGGTTCAGCGTGCCCATTTCCTGGTTTTTGATCGCCACGGAAACCAGATGTTCCCGCGTCACGCCGTATTTTTCCATGTACAGCCGGGTGAACATACCCGCCAGGCCGGGCAGCGTGATGCCATAAGGATATTCGCTCTCCGGGTGCGTCATCGTGGCCACGAAATCCGTAGCCCGCCAGCCGGTGACCTCGCGCATTTTCTCGCCCCCAACCACCAGCACGGTATCGTAGTAACCGGAGGCCACCGCCAGCAATCCGTTCTTAACCGCCGATCCGCCTGAAGCCGGCCCGTTCTCGACCGTTTCGGCGGCTGCCGGCAGCAGGCTAAGCCGGTCCACCAGGGAGCTTGCAATCGCAGTCTGGTGCTGCAGCATGCCGCTGCCCATGTTGCCGACGTAAACTGCGTCCACCGCGTGCTCTGCATCGGCCAATCCGGCATCCTCCAGCGCCTTCAATGAGGCGTAGGCCAGCATATCCATCAGGCTGTCTTCATCCCGCCTCCCAAACGGGATCATGCCCACGCCGATTATCGCAACCTCTCTCATGGTCTTATCTTCCTTTCGTCCCCGCGATCTTCTCGCGAATGGCCTCTTCATCGGCAAATTTGATTTCAGCTTTGGCTTCATCCATCAAGTCCTGCGGTACCGGCCGGTCGCCCACCACCAACCGCGGCTTGGCGGCAAAGTAGATTTCGCGCGTCAAGCGGTACGAATCCCCGCCTCCCAGCTCGTGTGGGATGTTCGTCTCCTCCAGCGGGTATTCGATCATCCAACGCCGGAAACCAATCGGGCTTTCGGCGACGATCAGGATCTCGTCTTGCCCCAGGTACTCGATATGGTATTCCATCTTGGCTGCAAACAAATGCGAGCCGATTCGCAGGCCGCGGTCGATCGCCAGCGTGTGATAACTCATCCCCACTTTTTCAGTCTCCATCCGCCCGTTGACGATCCCCACCAGGTAACCTTCGATCTGACCGATCAGGCAGTATTCGCTTTTCACCCGGTAACGATACCAGGCCAGCAATTCTCCATACAGCCTGGCGGCGACGACATCGTAATAGTCCCGTTCAATGAAAAGGCACGGGTGGACGGACTGCAGGATCGTCGGCACATCCTCGCGTACGGCTTGCCGGACCACCATTTTCTTCCCATTGGCCAGGGTGATGACCTTGGGAGGGTAGGGTGGCATATCGTATTGGTGCGGTCGCAGGACCTCCTCGAGTTCCATGTCAATTTGCATTGTTCTCTCCTATGCCAGGTTCGCCTGGCTCAATGTATTGATGCTTTCCACGTGCTTGGGATCATAGGCATCCCCAAATTTGGTTTTGGGCATACTGGCTTTCTTCGCCATCAAGGTGTCGTATTCCCTATCCTCCACGATCGCCACACAGCGCCCAATACTGGATTCGCCATCTACGAAGCGCCAGGGGAAGAAACCCACCGTGACCCGCCGGTTCAGGATCAGGTCGATATCTCCGCCCAGGCACTCCGCATGCACGATCCCGTAAGGGAACATCTCCAGGTGCATCAGCTGGTATTTGCTGTCGTCGAAGAATTCCGCCAACGGCATCCCGAATTTTTTCTCAAAAACCTTTTCGGCCTGGCGCGCCTGGCGGGGCATCCAGTCCCGGATGATCGTGTTCATCGGGTGGTCGGCGCTGCCGCAGTCCACGCCGATCCAGCGGAGTTTCTTGGCTTTCGCCCACTCGGCGAATTCCCGGTCTGGCCCGGGGTGCATCACCATGTAGCGAATTTCGTTGGCCGTCGGCATATCCCAGCCGAAGTGATGGTAGCCGGTGTGAA
>DASQQR010000505.1:0-2639 GCA_035643335.1 Anaerolineales bacterium | reverse complement strand
GGTGACGCTCTCGCCGGTTGGCTGGGTCTTCAATTCGGCCATCGTGTTGTCCTTTCTGAATACCGGGCTCTGGCGAATTTGTTTCCAAGAAGAATTGGGACACGGATTTATCGATTATACTTTGAACCTGGCTTTCGGAGTGTGGATGGCGACGCTCCGGGTAAAAGGCCGATTTAGAACGCCAAGGGGACAAGGAGGTCAGGACTCTTGAAGCCAAGACGGAGGTTTCGCAACTATCTCCTCGGTTTCCTCAAGATACTGAGGACTCTGGCCGCCATCCTGGCGGCGCTGATCCTCCTGGCGCTGGCAGCTGCGTTGCTGCGCTACCCGCCTCAATACGTATACCGGGTATTGGCCTGGCAGGAGTCGGATGCATTCGACTGGCAGAAATTCCCGAACCATCCAGTGGAAGCCGCCCCGCAGCCGTACACGTTCTCGAGAGCGCCGGATGCGCGGGTAGCCGCTGTGTTCAGCCAGTTGTCGGGCGCGGACGATTGGGATGCCTTTCTGGAAGCCAATCACACCCAGGCTTTCATCGTGCTTCAAAACGGCGCGGTCCTGTATGAAAAGTACTTCAACGGCGCGCAGCGAGACTCAATCGTCACCTCGTTCTCGGTGGCCAAATCGTTCACATCGGCCTTGACCGGCAAGGCTATCGAGGAAGGCTACATCGAGAGCGTCAACGAGCCCATCACCTCCTACCTGCCCGAGCTGGCGGCGCGTGATGCGCGCTTCAAAGATATCACCATCCGCGACTTGCTGTTAATGTCTTCCGGCCTGGAGTACGAGGAGTTCCGCCCCTTGCTGCTCAACAGCGACGATCCCCTGACGACCTACTACCCCGACCAACGCCAGCTGGCCCTGGAGAACACGCACATCATCGATCCACCCGGCCGCTACTTTCTGTACAACAAGTACCACCCGCAACTGCTTGGGATGATCCTGGAGCGCACCACGGGTATGCGAGTGAGCGATTACCTGCAAACGCGCCTGTGGAACCCGCTGGGCATGGAGTTCGACGGGTCCTGGAGCACGGATAGCCAGGCCAGCGATTTCGAGAAGATGGAGACAGGCGTCAACGCACGGGCCATCGATTTCGCCAAACTGGGAGCCCTGTACCTGAACAGGGGCCGGTGGCGGGACTCACAGGTGCTGCCCGCGGATTGGGTGGAGGAATCAACCCAGCCCTACTTCCCTGATGATCCGGCCTCTTATTACCCGCCTGGCTTCGCCGCGCTCCCAGGAGAGGGCTATTATAAATATATGTGGTGGGGATATGCTCGCAGCGGGGAGGCCTACGACTTTGCGGCGGAGGGCGATAAGGGGCAATTCATATACGTCTCTCCACAGAAGGACCTGGTGATCGTGCGTAACGGCATCGATTACGGCATCCCTTCCCGGGACTGGTTGCAGCTGTTCTTCGACTTCGCCGGCCAATTCTAATCTAAATAATGGAATTGTTTGTCTCAAAGACCCTTTTTTCGTGTATAATTCGGAGCAATGTTGTAACCTTTATCCGGTTACTTATATTCAATCAGCCCAATTTTTATACTTTAAGGAGGAGTACTGATGAAAAGACTGGTCCCATTCTTCACCCTGCTGGGAGCCATTGCTCTCGTGCTGGCAGCCTGTGCCAAAGCTACCCCGGAACCAGCCACCTTCACCATCGAAATGAGCGAATACGCCTTCAATCCCAATCAAATCGAAGTCCAAGTGGGTCAAGAGGTCACGCTTAACCTGGTGAACAAGGGGCAGTTGGAGCACGAACTCATGATCGGGCGCGATACGATGATGATGGAAAATCGCCCCAGCGGCTACCAGGTCGATTTCTTCGAGAACGCCGGTGTGGAGCCCATGGTGATGTCGGAGGCCGAGATGCACATGGAGGAAGAAGGGCATCAAGGCTTCATGGTGGGCCTGCCCAAGACTGGCGATCAGGCCACGCTGACCTTCACGGTCACCCCAGACATGGTTGGCGAGTGGGAGATGGGCTGCTTCGAGCAGGAGGGAGTGCACTACGATGCCGGCATGAAGGGCACGCTAGTGGTCAACCCGTAGTTTTTTAGAACTATTCGCCAGGGGCCTTCCCGAGCGCGAACACCCAATTAAATAATGCCTGGTGGGGTGGTTCCCTTTGCGCGCCGGGTGGCTTACGGGCGACTTCCAATCTGAGCGGTAGATTGCGTGCGGGCGAGTGGCCGGGCTGGGATCAGTTTGACCTACAGCCCGGCCTTTACCGCGGCTGAGTGACTAAGGCGAAGGGGACGTCTTTCCTATGTTGGCGCTGAGTATTTGGTTGTTAAGGTCCAATTGCGGTTGAAAATTGAAGGTTGAGCGCGGACCTGTTTAAACGTTTGAACGTCTGGATCTGACGATTGATGATAGACCGTGAAGGATGGCTACGGACGGGAGACCACGATGGCGCCATGATTGGGGATTTTTGAGTAAAAAAATTTTAAAATCTCTTTTCCAGGATCAAATATTTTCTGGCGGTTTTCATTCGCCAAAAATGGGTATTCGCGGGCGTAATTAGAAGTTATTGGAGTATGCTCCTGGTTAGTTGTTTGAGGAACAAATGCTGTTGGGTGAGGAACAAATATCCCGGTTGAAAATTGAAGGTTAGAATGGACCGCGGACGG
>DASQQR010000504.1:0-5432 GCA_035643335.1 Anaerolineales bacterium | reverse complement strand
CAGGTAGCCATCCGCAATGTAGAGTTCATTGGTCTCGGGATCCAGTTCCGTGTCCGCAGGTCGCCCGAGAAGCGGCGTTCCGTTCGGAGCGCCATTGGTATCGTTGCTTCCAGCCGTCATGCCGGCCTTGCCGATTTGGAGCAGGAAGGTGCCATCGGCGCTGAATTTAAGCACTTGATGGTCATTGCCGCCGTTGCCCGCGATCCAAACGTTCATGTTTGGATCCACAAAGATCCCATGTTCATTGACCGGCCATTCGCAGCCTGCGGCTGGATCACAGCGATTCGGAATAAAGCCGGGATCCGCGGGACCACCCCATGCCTGGAGCAGATTACCGTCGCGATCGAATTGCATGACGGATGGGGCCGGGAAACAACAATCCGAAAGCGGTGGAGACTGGGCAGCTCCGGCCTCATCGCTGGTCAAAGTTCCGGGACGTTGTATGATCCAGATGTGGTCATCCTTGTCGACGGCAACGCCAGCCACCTGGCCGACCAACCAGTTGTTCGGCAGAGGCTTGGGCCAAGCCGGGTCAACCCTGAATGCCGGCGCGACATTGCCACCCGCCTTTTGTGCCTGCGTGACGAATGGTCCCCATGCGCCCACGGCGATCAGGATGGCCAGTAGTGTGGCCCCCAAATAGAGGTACTTTAAGCCTTTCATGGCAATCTCCTTTTCCACTATAAGCCACAATTATTCTTGATTGTTGAGATAACAGGATTGAGCGTGGCTACTTCAGATCCCCCATCAGAGGTACGTGTCAGGATCGATAAGCACCACCTCCTTAATAAATACCCCCAGAAGAGAGAACAAAAAACCGCCAACCTCTGGTTAGCGGCAAGCGATGGTAGCCAGGTATTAGCCCAGCCGCGACACCACCCTATCGAAGGATTAAAAAGAACCAGAATAGAATAAAGATGCCTAAATTATATTTTACCAATCTCATCAAAAAAGTCAATCATGAGCCTATTAAAGCTTACATAACAGTCCATTAAAAAAGGCAGGAACCTAACCACTAAAGGCACACCGTTGCCGGTGAGCGGGAAGAGAATAGACTAACCGGGCGGAGCCGCGTGCTCATCCTGGGGAGCAGTGGCGGTCAGGTGCCTGGATTCGAGCGCCCGGACCGAGAGTTCTAGTGGGTTCAAATCACCCTGACCGAATCATGCCCACAGAAGTGCGTCCCGTCAACCAGCATTCCATGCAGACAGGCCTGGGTATCTCCTATACTGAGGCCCGTTTCCACAACGCTGAAAAACACCACCAGATCCGCGTATCCATCGGAATTCACATCATCAAATTTAGCCTTCACCGGCGACGCGCCTAGGTGGTCGTGGTTTTCGTGCATCGGCCCAAAAATTAATGAAGTCACGACCACCTGACCTGCATCAAAATCTGAGCTCCCTAGCACCGCCACTGGAACCATCCCACCGCTCTTCAAGTTAATCGTATTTGGGTAGCTCCCGGGTTTAATATCAATCGCCAGATCCAAGTGACCCTCATGAGCGAATGCCGTTGGCACTCCTAACAACACCAGAAATACCAGTACGCTAAAAGCCGTTAGAACCTTAAATTTTGTATCCATTTTTTCACTCCTATAGCCGTCTAGAATATAAACAACTTGCTGCCCCTCGGAGAACCCCCGTTGAGTGCTTCGACACCTATACTGCTGACCCTAAATGGGCTACTGTTTCTACTTAACCACAAATCCCATCAAGGTTGTCGCATTTTACAACCATCCCGGTGACCCGTCAATAAGCAATTCGGCCTATTGGTCACCATAACATCGACCCGTGGGTTTGCGGTCCGGCCTTCAATACAACCGTCGAAGAACCCATAAGAATGAGACGGAGCAAATGGCCCTAAAAGATATCTTCGCCAGCGATTTGGCACAGTTCTTGGTTTCGATACGGCAAAAAACGCCTACCCTTCGACCGGGCTCAGGACACCGCTCAACCAGCGAACTGCGCCAAATCTGACATTGTCAAACAAGGCGCGAAAGTGTTACTTACACATTTGCAAGGGGAAAGAAATTCATGATTTAAGCCGGGGATAAGCTATTAAAATATGGTTAAGGGGGCTCCTCTGAACAACTCTCGGGTGTCAAGCGCGAGCGTTCGGAAATTGGTCGTAAAGAACCTCTCGAAGGTTTATAAGTATCCCGCGTTAAGACCTCAGGGGTTTTGACCAGGTGCCCTATGAGAAGGATAGGAGTGCAGACCTGCGTGCCAGGCAAGCGAGGTTATCTTTGGAAACCCCTGGGGTCTTCTGAGAACTTCGGGACGTGAGATGGCGATGGTGCTACCGCCTGAATTTGCAACGATTTGCATCCTGTCGTTTGAAGGTCCCGACCGCTACTCCCTGGCCGGGGGACTGGGCGTGCGTGTCACCCACCTGGCGGAGACCTTGGCCCGGCGTGGCTTTGAAACCCACCTGCTGTTCGTGGGCGACCCCTATGCACCAAGCGAGGAAATCCATCAAAACGGCAAACTTACACTGCATCGCTGGTGCCAGTGGATCAGCGCGTACCATCCAGTTGGCGTCTACGAGGGTGAAGAAGCCAAGCTGAGAGACTTCAACAAATCTGTCCCCCCTTTCCTGATTGAGCACATTATCCGGCCGGCATTGCAAGCGGGCAAGTTGCCCGTTGTCCTGGCGGAGGAATGGCACACAGCGGAGGCATTGATCCATTTGAGCGACGAGCTGCACGCTACGGGGCTGCGCAAACGATGCGTCCTGTTTTGGAACGCCAACAATACGATGTCGTTTCACCGCGTGGATTGGTCGCGGCTGAATTTTGTGGCTCAATTGACCACGGTCAGCCGTTATATGAAGCACCTCATGTGGGACATGGAGCTCAATCCGTTGGTGATCCCCAACGGCATTCCCGAAAGATCCCTCGAGCCAGTGGCCCCAAGCCAGGTAGCCGAGCTGCGGCGAGCCCTCACGCCGGTGGACCGTGAGGCCTGGTTGCTCTTCAAGGTGGGGCGCTTCGACCCGTCCAAGCGCTGGCTGATGGCGGTTGAAGCAGCTGCTCAATTGAAGGCGGAAGGCGAGAGAGTGGTTTTTGCATTGCGAGGGGGAATTGAACCGCACGGATACGAGGTGATGGCCGTGGCGCGTGACCTGGGTCAGGAAGTAGCCAAGGTAATAGGTGACCCGGAATCGGAGGACGAAGTGATCGCCCTGATGAGGACGGCCCCGCCGGCCGACATCTATGATCTAGGTTTCTTCATGAACGAGAGCATTTTGCGACTGTTTTACGCGGCCGCGGATACGGTGCTGGCCAACAGCGGACACGAGCCCTTTGGCCTGGTTGGCCTGGAGGCCATGGCGGCCGGTGGTCTGGTTTTCACCGGGGCCACCGGCGAGGAATACACGCTCGGCGGCCAGACCGCGGTGATGCTGGATACAGACCGGCCACAGGAAATCGTATCCGCGATCCGCGACCTGCGGATGGATCCAGCCCGAGCAGCTGCCATGCGGGCAGCTGCTCGGGAGCGAGCCGCCCAATTCACGTGGGAGCAGGTCACCGACATCTTGCTTGAAAAGATCAAGTTCATCGGCGAGGCCAGCGGTGCGATGCCGCGGCGGATGCGGATGCCGGAGAAGAGGTACGTTGGAATGGTTCCGGAGAAGGTTCCCAGCAATATTTCGCTGGCTGCGGTAGCTCCATAGCAGAGCAGGAATGAAGGCCACTGCTTATATTACCTATTTATGGGACGCGGACGAGCGCGGAAAACACGGATTTTTTTCTTTTTAGCAGGAGTCGTCCTGGAACGAACCCTCGACTTCGCTCAGGACAGGCCTTAATTTCCATCTCATGGTTGTGCTAATGGATAAGGGGCGCAGGGTAGCCTTCAGTGATGCTGTAGAAAGGTATCCATATCTCAGTTTCGATATGGTAGAGAACATCTACCCTTCGACCGGGCTCGGGGCGCCCCTCAACCAGCGAACTGTGCCAAATCTCTGGCGAAGATAAGCTTTTTAGGGGGATCTGACTATAATTTGACATTGTCAAAGTAGTTTGGCAATGTCAAATTAGTTAATTCGCCAAAGCCAGCGAAGTGCTCAAGGAGATGAAGAATGAGTGTGCAAAAAGGGTTGAGTCTTAGGGCCAGGCAGCTTAGAGCGGTGCCTGATTCCCTCAGAAATCTAAGCGCGTTAGAGGAGTTGAATTTAGATCAGAACCTGCTCACCTCGCTGCCTGAGTGGATCGGCGAGCTGTCCGAACTACGTTCCTTGAGTCTCTACAGCAACCGGTTGACCTCCTTGCCGGATTCATTGTGGCAGTTAACCCATCTCCGGAAGCTGAACCTGGCGGATAACCAGCTCAATTCCCTGCCTGAACGCATTGGAGAGCTGAGCAATCTGGAGATGCTTGATTTGGGTCACAACGAATTAACTTCTATGCCAGAAGCGATTGGCGATCTAAGGAGATTGACTTTCCTATATTTAAGCAACAATCATCTAACTTCTGTGCCCGAATCACTGGGGGATTTGGGCAACCTGATCTATCTAAATATCACGGATAATCAGTTGGCTTCCCTTCCTGACGGCATCGGAAATCTGACGAGCCTGATTGAGCTGCGGCTGTACAACAACTCGCTTGCGTCGCTCCCCGCAGCCCTTGGCAATCTGGAGAAACTCAAGGAGCTGCACTTGAAGAACAACCGGTTGGAGTCTCTCCCGGAGAAAATTGGGAGGCTCACAAATCTGAGAAAATTAGTTTTGCGAGATAACCAGTTGGCATGGCTGCCAGGGTCGCTGGGTGACCTGGTAAGCCTTACCGACCTGGACCTGAGGAACAACCGGCTTCGATCCCTTCCAGAATCACTGGGTGACTTGAGAAATCTCCGATATCTGGATTCGCGCGCAAATGAGCTGGTTCAGCTTCCAGCCAGTTTGGGACGGCTGCCGAATCTGGAGAAATTGGATTTGAGGTGGAACAGGCTGGCTACTCGACCCGAGTGTGTGCCGCAGCTTGAGCAGCGCGGGTGTACCGTATTTCTATGACATTGCCCACGGGTGCATGGGCCGTACGCGACTGTTGTTATTTAAGGAGATTGAAAATGGATAAGGGACGAATTCTTGAGCCGCTCGGAGAGCAAATTGGGGCCGCCGCATCGAGGAGCAGATCAGACGTTCGCGTGAGCTGTCGCTCAGTCGCGGCCCTTCGTGGTGGCGATGTCGGCCTCGTTCCCCGCGGCGTCGGCCAGCGTCCACCATGAGGGCGCGAACTCGTCGCGCACCATCCGGCCACCCGCGGCGAGCGCCGCCGCGATGCGGGCCTCCGCCTGCTCGTATGGCACCCAGATGGCGACGTGGATCGCGCCGCCGCCGTCGCCGCGTGGCTCGTTCATCTGCTCGAACCAGAACGCGGGCCCGCGATCGTGCGGGTCGACGAGGTCCTCGTCGGGACTGTCGCGCCG
>DASQQR010000503.1:0-3677 GCA_035643335.1 Anaerolineales bacterium | reverse complement strand
CCTTATGCACTTCAGGGCATGACTTACAATGGCCAGGTCTATGGCCTGTCTTATTATGCCGACACCATCGACTTTGTGTATAACGAGGACCATCTATCACAGGCCGGATTCGATTCTCCCCCGCAATCCTGGCAAGATGTTTGGGATATGTCCATGGCGCTCAAGGAACAGGGTATCACCGATTACCCGATGATTCTGGCCTTCTCCCAGCAGGAAGGCGCCTCCATCGAGGCGCTGATCTCCATGATTTACGGACGCCATGAGGGATCTGGTGCCCTCTTCGATGAGAACAACCAGCCAACCTTCGCAGCGGAAGGCAGCGCAGCGTACGAGGCGATTGAGTGGTTGAGAGAAGCTTACGATGCTGGCATTCTCGATCCAGCCAGCCTGCAGACCGCCGAAATCGACCAGGTAAAGAGCATGCAGGCGGGCGCGCACACCTTCACGATTCTGCCGCAGTACAACATGGCAGAGTTAAATAAGCCCGAAAGTGGTGATTACGCAGGCAAATTTAAGATTGCGCTCATGCCCGGCGATAGCCACTCCACCGTGGGCTATGTGCGCTTCTATGCCATGACCCCTGAAGCCAAGAACATGGGTGAAGCCGCCATGGCCTGTGCCTGGAATTTCCTCGAGTATTTCGGTGGCAAGACCGATGGCGAGTATAAAGTAGTTAAGCGTTGGGCAGTTGAAAACGGCCTTGGATTCGCCCAGTTGCCCCTGTTCGAAGATCCTGATGTCCAGGCGGCCTTCGGCCAATGGGGTGATGTCGACGTCATTTCGTCGCAAGCCGAACTGGCGCGAGCCAAGGAGGGATTGACTCCTTGGTTCGGTACCTGGGATGTCTTCACAAGGGCAGAGGTCCACAAAGCTATTCTTGGGCAGCAGTCCACGATGGATACGCTCAACAACATGGTTGATCAATGGAGCACACTGGCCGAACAATGATTTAATGCTCAAATGGATGGAGGGCGACGTTGCCAATCTGTGTTGCCCTCCATCTTGCATTTCGCCCACAACTGCCTGGAGGTGGCCTGCCATGAGCCAACCAATGATCCTTAAACCCAAGCTAGGTAGACCGAAGATCACGGATAGGATTTATCCTTATCTTTCCATTCTTCCAGTTTTTCTCGTGATTGCATTATTCGCAATCTACCCAATCATTCACGCTGTGCGTATGAGTTTCTATCGATATCTGCTTACCCGCCCGGGCGATCATCCTTTTGTTGGACTGCAGAATTTTATCAACGTCGCCACCAGTTATTATTTCAAGAATTCCATAACGGTCACCGCGATCTATACAGTTGCTGCCGTAACGGGTGTTATCCTGTTCGGACTTGGCGTCGCATTGCTACTCAATTCCAAGATCAAAATGGCCGGTCCCCTCAGAGTAGTTATCTTGCTACCATGGGCGCTTCCGGCCGTGGTCAGCGGGCTGCTATGGAAATGGATCTTGAACGCCGACTTTGGGATTCTCAATGGGATACTCTATGCATTGGGGGTGATCGATAACTATATCCCATTTTTGGCAGATCCGACGCTGGCTAAGATCAGCCTGATTATGGCCCATATCTGGAAAGAAGGGCCGCTGGTGGCTATCTTTTTCCTGGCAGGCCTGCAGCTCATTCCAGAGGAACTCTACGAATCGGCCAAAATCGATGGTGGGGGAGGTTGGCGGATATTCCGCCTCATCACGCTGCCTCTACTGTTTCCTGTCCTCCTGGTCGTCGTTGTCTATGAGACGATGACAGCCATCTTGACGTTCGACACAATTTATGTCATGACCGGCGGCGGTCCAGCTGATGCCACCGCGCTGATCAGCTGGTTTGCTTATGCTGAGATCTTCAAGTCGCTTAATCTAGGGAACGGGATCGCCCTCGCAATCATCATCGCCCTGATAACGTTGGTCCTGATTGTATTGTACCTGCGGGTACTACGAACCGAAGAGGCCGCGATCTAGGGAGATCGAGGGAATGTGGAATCATGAGTGAAAAAACAAAGCGAAAGATTAGGTCGGTCGGCCTGAATTTTCTGGCCGTGCTGCTTTTTATCTTTATCGTCGGACCCCTGCTTTGGGTAGGCATTGCCAGTATCCAAGGTGAGAATGAGTTATTGCGCCAACCTCCCCGCATCATTCCTCAAAATCCGACCCTGGACAATTACAATTATGTCTTCACGGGCAAAATCCCGACTGCCTACGAAGTAAGGGGACAACTGCGCAGCCGGATCTCACAAGAGGCTCGCCTGATCCCACAGGCTCTCAGGAACAGCTTCGTTGTTGCTACCAGCGTCATGGTTATCAATCTAGTTCTAGGTGGTCTCGCCGCATACACATTCTCACGTTTAAGATTCAGGGGCAAAAAACTTACCTTCAATTTTTTTCTGGGTAGCCGGCTCATACCGGCGATTGCAGTTGCGATTCCTTATTATGTCATTATCCAAACCATGGGTCTGTTGGATACTTACGCCTCACTGATCCTGGTCTACTTAGCGCTGACAATACCCTTCACCATCTGGTTCCTGACACTCTACTTCAACGGTATCCCCAGGGATTTCGAAGATGCCGCTCTGATCGATGGATGCAGCCCTTTCCAGGCGTTGGTCAGGATCGTCATACCCATGTCTCTGCCTGGATTTGTGGCGGCGGCCGCTTTCGCCTTTATGACCTCCTACAATGAGTTCCTCTTCGCTCGCTTTCTGACCCAGACGATAGCTACTCACACAGGACCCGTGATAATCGCAGCCATTGCGGGTAATCCAGATGCCAGCTACTCCCTTATTTCGGTCGCCATGACCTTGGGATTAATCCCGCCGTTGATCTTGGCGCTGTTACTGTATCGCTGGCTTACCGAAGGACTATCCGCCTCGGTCACCTTTCGCTAAGTCTCTACCGCAGGACGATCAAAAACGGGCAGGAGCTGGAACTATGACGAGCACCCAAGAAGATGCCGATAGGGTTCGCACCTCCATTGAGGAAATTACGTTGCCCACATATGCGCTGCTGGGCGAGAATCCAAATCCAGTCTTTCGCTCGCAGTACGGTGTGGCGCACATTTATCCCTACACCTTGCAGGACGAGATCGCCCGGAAATCGACAAATATAACTTACCGCGCACTCGTCCTGGAGAACAGGTACCTGCGCGTTACGGTGCTGCCAGGCCTTGGAGGACGGGTCTACTCTGTATATGATAAAGTTTCAGAGCGGGAGGTTTTTTACAGAAATCCGGTCATCAAGTTCTCCCCATTAGCCATCCGGGGGGCGTTCTTTTCGGGTGGTGTTGAATTCAGCTTTCCAGTTGCTCACGCTCCCACGACGGCAGACCCCGTGAATTGGGATATCCGACAGGAAGTTGACGGAAGTGCGTCCATTAGCATCGGAGGCATTGAGCATATTTCCGGTATGTGCTGGACCATCAAGTTGAGTCTCTACCCGGATCGATGTGCCCTGGCGCAGGATGTGAGGCTTTACAATCCGACCCCGATCCCCGGTCGCTATCACTACTGGACAAACGCCTCGTTAGATTCGGATGACCAGACCGAGTTTGTCTACCCACTGCAGAGAGTGCGCTCGTATGAATTTGCAGGAACGGCCTCCTGGCCCGTAGCTCGTCTGGACTTGATCACAAGCCAACCAGGGTTGCCGGGAATGGAGGGGGTACCGGTATGGCCCGCCGAAC
>DASQQR010000502.1:0-5096 GCA_035643335.1 Anaerolineales bacterium | reverse complement strand
TGGATGCGGATCTGGCATGCACGAATACCCGATGTTGTTTAGCGGAACCCCTCTAGAGGAGGAAGCTAGGTTCTTTTCTGACAGGGTGATGGATATCAGTGAATTTCTGGATTCGCTCGGAATTAAGCCGCCTGCCCCTTTGCCTGAGCCCCTCAAATTGGCCTATCAAGATGCCTGTCATCTGGCTCATGCTCAAGGCATTACAATACAGCCCCGGCGGCTGCTGCAAACTATTCCCAACCTCGAGTTGGTGGCGATATCCGAATCGGAGTTATGTTGTGGATCAGCAGGAATCTATAACCTGGAACAACCCGACACCGCACGCCAACTGGGCGAGCGAAAAGCGCGTAACATCCTCGCAAGCGGCGCCCAGGGCGTAGTGAGCGGGAATATCGGCTGCATGGTTCAACTTCGAACCAGCCTAGGCTCCTTGGGACACGCAATACCTTTGTGGCACACTATTGAGGTGCTGGATCGTGCGTATAGTCAAGAACATGATTATCTTCAGTGATGAATCTGCTCTTTCCTAACGAAAAACCGCATGAGATCATGCGGTTTTTTCTCAATTGGATTCAGAAAAAGAAAATTAGAAGAATCCCCAGTCCGCGCCGGCACCCTCTTCCATCATTGTTGGGTCCCACATCTCGGGGCTGACTTCGACCGTGGTGGGTCGTTCGAGCTGGTCTTCCGCCTTCTTGCGAGTCATTTCAATTAAAGCGGGTCCATATGGGCAGAAGGGCGTCGTCAAGATCATATTGAGATGAGCCCTGTCTTCCTCAATGATCAAATCACGAACCAGACCCAACTCAATGATATTCAGGCCGATTTCGGGATCCATTACCTCTCGCAGAGCATCCTTGGTCGCCTCGGCCAGTTCAGGATCCGTGCTTTCTGCTTGCCAAATCAATTTTGGTCGGTCTTGTGTCATGAGATTTGCTCCGATGGAACCAGGCTGTGCACTTCATCGGGAACTACATAAGTGCAGTGCGTGTCTCCATCCAATACACATTGGATTTTCTCGGCAGGGACTTCCAGAACAGTAGAAATGAGTGTCTGGTCCACCCGGCAGACTTCCGGATGATTTTGGCCGACATGAAGGTAAGGGCAGCTGATCTCCCGAATATGATAGTGGTCACCCTTTCGCTCCCACTCAATATCAAAGCCTTCTTCAGTGAGCAAATCCTTTACAATCTCCAGCCGCTCTTCCATCGTCAGGCCCGACATATTCGTGTTGTGAGCATACTCCTCTGCCAAATCCTGTGCCATCTGCGAGAAAAGCTTGTTCACCATTCCGGTTGGCATAGTCTCTTTCAATTGTTGCAGCAATCGAATTGCCAGGCGCATGTATCGGGTGGGGAAATGCTCAAGACCATCCTCGGTCAGGAAATATACCCGGCGCGGCCTACCGACACCATGTCGTTCTTCCTCAGAAACAACCAATCCCTCTGCTTCCAGCTTGGCAATGTGGTGCCGGACGGAAATTGGATTGATGTCTACCGCTTCGGCCAAATCATTGATCGTACAACGATGCTGCCTCAACAAGGTGTGCAGCACTCGTTCGCGCGTACTTTTGGATACGTCTTGAAGCATGAAAAGAGTATAACATGCTCGAAATTTTCTGTCAATATATAAAATAATTATCATAAAAATCATTGACTGAAGAGCCCACAGCTGATATAATTACCTCAAATATACTAGAACTTTATCATAAAAATCTGGAATCCAGCGATATCCTGCTATTCAGGACCGAATAAATTAGATATTTATCCTAAATATTTGACTCGATTACAGTGGACTGCTATAATTGCCCTCGGTCTTTGGGATTCTTGAAATCTTAGAAAAAAACTAAGGAGAACTACTGGAATATGTCCAATCTGGAAATTCGCAACCTGCATGGTGGCATTGGCAATAAAGAAATCTTGAAAGGTGTCGACCTTACCATTAGAAAGGGTGAGGTCCACGCGCTCATGGGCCCGAACGGGACTGGAAAGTCCACATTGGCTTACATTTTGATGGGGCATCCGTCCTACGAATATACGCAGGGCGAAGTGCTCTTTAAGGATCGCAATATCCTTGAGATGGCGCCGGATGAGCGATCTCAATTAGGTTTGTTTCTTGCTTTTCAATATCCAGTGGCGATCCCTGGTGTGAGTGTGGCCAATTTCCTGCGAACGGCCCTCAATGCCCGCCGCAAAGCGGAGAATCCAGAGGACAAAGGAATTCCCATCCCTCAATTTCGACGTTTGCTAAAAGAGAAAATGGATCTGTTAAAGATGGATCACGCCTTCGCCGGACGGTATTTGAACGAAGGCTTTTCCGGTGGGGAGAAGAAACGGGCAGAGATCCTGCAGATGGCCACGCTTCAACCCGAAATGGCAATTTTGGATGAGACTGATTCGGGCTTGGATATTGACGCTTTACGTGTCGTCGCGGACGGCGTGAATGCATTGCGCGGTCCTGAATTAGGTGTTCTGGTTATCACTCACTACCAGCGCATCCTCAATTACATCAAGCCAGATATTGTGCATATCATGTTGGATGGACGGATCGTTGAATCCGGTGGTCCAGATCTGGCACTGCATCTGGAAGAGCAGGGTTACGACTGGATTCGAGAGAAGACCGAAACGGTGACAGCTTAGTTTAGAGGTACTAGTGGAGGTAGATTATGACTTCTGATGCCAAGATGCTCGAAGGCATAGATGAATACAGGTATGGCTTTAGAGATCCCGAAGACACTTTTGTCTTCAAGACCCACAAGGGGTTGGACAGAGAGGTCGTCGAGCAGATTTCTGCAATGAAAGACGAACCCCAGTGGATGCTGGAGTTTCGTTTGAGAGCCCTGGAGCACTTTATGCAGCGCCCGATGCCCACCTGGGGAGGTGATCTGAGCAAGCTGAACCTGGATGAGATCTATTTTTATACAAAGCCGACCGATGCTGAGGGTCGCTCATGGGATGAGGTCCCGGATACGATTAAGCGGACCTTTGATCGCCTGGGCATCCCCGAGGCGGAACAAAAATTCCTCAGCGGCGTGGGTGCCCAGTATGAATCTGAGATGGTTTACCATAGTATTCAGGAGCAGCTGGCTGAAAAAGGCGTGATCTTCAAGAGCATTGAGCACGGATTGCGAGAGCATCCGGATCTGTTCCGCGAGTATTTTGGGACAGTTATACCAATTGAAGATAACAAGTTCGCAGCATTGAACAGCGCGGTTTGGTCGGGCGGCTCCTTTGTTTATATCCCGCCGGGCGTAAAGGTAGATTTGCCCTTGCAGGCATATTTCCGCATCAACCAGGCGGATCAGGGCCAGTTTGAGCGCACTTTGATCATCGCAGACGAAGGTTCTCAGGCACATTACGTTGAGGGCTGTACCGCGCCGATTTACACGACCGACTCGTTCCACAGCGGTGTGATTGAGATCATCGTCAAAAAAGGTGCCAGGATGCGATATACGACCATCCAGAACTGGTCGAACAATATGTACAACCTGGTAACGCAGCGGGCGATTGTCCACGAGGGTGGCAAGATGGAGTGGGTGGATGCCAATTTGGGCTCAAAACTGACCATGAAATACCCCTCCTGCTATTTAGTCGGAGAAGGCGCTCATGGCGAGATACTGTCTATGGCGTTTGCCGCCAAGGGCCAGCACCAGGATACTGGTGGCAAGGTCATCCACGTCGCCCCTCACACCACCAGCAAGATTACCTCGAAATCCATCAGTAAGAGTGAGGGTCGGGCTTCCTATAGAGGATTGCTCAAAGTCCACAAGGGAGCCTATGACTCCAGGTCAAATGTAGTCTGCGATGCGTTATTATTGGATCCGCAGTCGCGGTCAGACACTTATCCATATATCGAGATTGATGAGGATGATGTCACCGTGGGCCACGAAGCCTCGGTATCCAAGATCGGCGAGGAGCAGCTTTTCTATCTGATGAGCCGTGGCTTGAGCGAAGAAGAAGCCACTGGGATGGTTGTCTCCGGTTTCATTGAACCCCTCGTGAAAGAACTTCCCATGGAATATGCTATCGAGATGAATCGTCTGATCCAACTTCAAATGGAAGGATCTATCGGGTAAGCGAGGTTTGAGAGCGAACATGGCAGAACGGACGATTGTAACCAGGAGACGACGAACTCAGCGGCCGGCTTCGAGGGAGTTTCAGTTTACCGCCGAGATGATCCCCGCGCCTGGGGGCGATGGCAGCGGCGCGGATTTTCTGAGGGATTTTCGACAGCGAGCATGGGAAACTTTCCAGAGCACTCCGATGCCGAAGACAACAGAGGAGCCCTGGCGGCGGACGGACCTGCGAGGTCTTGAAGCTGGTTCCTTCCGCCTGGCTGCAGCAGAGGAATTCGAAGATCTTCCTCCCGTGCCCGATGAATTGTTATCCCCGCTAGTGGGTGGCCGGCACGGGGGTCAAATTGTGATGCTGCCTGGCGGTGTGAACAGCCAGCTCGATCCGCAATTACAGGCCGACGGGGTCATCTTCAGCGATTTGCGGGCCGCGGAACGCCAATACCCCGAGATCCTCTCGGAGGTGATGGGAAAAACCGTCCGGCCGAATGAGGGCAAGTTTTCAGCCTTGGCCGGAGCCCTTGCTCAAAATGGTGTCCTGGTGTACGTGCCTCGCGGTGTGCAGGCAGAACTTCCGCTGCACAGCGTGCTGTGGGGGCCTGGGGCGGGCCTGGCGCATCTATCACATCTGATGGTTTGGGTTGATGATGGCGCTTCCCTGACCTATGTTCACGAGGCTGCCTCTCCCACAGAGACAGGGGGCCAGACCCTGCATTCCGGAATAGTCGAAATTCGGGTCGGCGATGGCGCCAATCTGCGTTTTGTGGAGCTGCAATCCTGGGGAGAGCATGTTTGGCATTTCAGTCACGAACGCGTGCGCGTGGGCCGTGACAGCAATTTGGATTGGGTTTTTGTAGCCGTAGGAAGCCATTTGACCAAGAATTTCTCCGATCTGGATTTGATGGGCAGAGGTGCCACTGGCCGGATGTCAGGCTTCTATTTTACGGATAACGACCAGCATCTCGATCACGACACCCAGCAGAACCACATGGCGCCCGACACGACCAGCGATCTGCTGTTCAAA
>DASQQR010000501.1:0-8563 GCA_035643335.1 Anaerolineales bacterium | reverse complement strand
TTCTTTTCCAGAATGGGAAAAGGGAGCTGCACGCGATTTTAGGTCTGCCCACCGGGGTGGAAGCCGCAGTGCTGGCATCCCCCGGCATACGGATCAACGAGATTATGGCCGGCGCCAATGGTGATTCCCGCGTCCAGTTTATCGAAATTGAGGTCGAAAATGCCGGGCTGAAGTGCTGGGGACCGCAGCGCTCCGGCGATCCGTGCTTCACGGGTGGAAGAGGCGAGAAAGTGGGCCGGCTCATGCTCGTGTTCTTCGACGCATCTGGAAATCAGACCGGCCGGTACGTTTTTCCCGCTGATCCGGCCGGGAACTTCAAGACGGTTCTGGTCGCCACACAGGCTTTTGCAGATCTGCCAGGTGCACCTGTTCCAGACTTCCTCATTACGCCTGAAATTGTTGCTCTGAGTGGCCAGGTATGCTTGCGCGGCAACCCCTCTAATGTCAATGCACCGAGCCTGAACCTTTGCTTGGCTTACGGTTCATTCACTGGCCCGCAGCAGGCCAATGCCGCGCCAGGGGATCCAGTGGGTGGACCGTTCAGCGGGCCGCTCAATGGGCCACCCGTCTCAACCCTGCTGCCCATCCTCGATACACTTAGCCTGAAGCGCAGCACCAATATGTTCGGGGATCAATTCAATGGCGATTTCACCCAGGCCACCCGGCCGGCTCCGCACAACACGTCTAATCAAACCTTTGTAATCCCATTTGCCAATCAGGTGCAGCAGGGGGAAAATCTGTTCTCAAAAGAGAGCTTCGGCGGCAACGGGCGGGCCTGTGCAACCTGCCACGTACCTGCTGAGGACTTCGGTCTCTCCCTGGCGACCATCGACAGCCTGCCTCCAACCGACTTACTGTTTGTCCCCGAGTTCAATTTAAGCACCATAACCGTCGCCGCTCAAGCCGAACCGAGTGACCTGCGTGGTCTGATCACCGCGCCCAGTGGGGCTACAGCGACTGTCCATGCCGGTTCCGTTGTCACTTATCGGGTCTATGGTGGCAATGCCGGCCTAGTCGGGCAGACCGTGACGGACGGCCAGGGAAATAAGGCCGTGGTGCAGTCTTTCGCCCCGGGCGACCTGGGCGGCCTGGAAGAATCGAGTGTAATGCACACTCGCGCCCTGATCCTGGAGAACATCGATGGCTTCGGCAGCCCCCCTAATATGCGCGCTACGCCGCACTTACTCAACTTGAAATTTAGCGGGCAGCCGTTCGGCTGGAGTGGCGAAGTGACTGAACTGGGCACGTTCACCATTAACGCGATTCGCCAGCACGCTACCCGCAGCCTGGCCCGCGTCGACGGCGTGGACTTTCGCCTGCCTACGGTCGACGAGATGGCTGCCATAGACGCCTTCCAGCTTACGATCAAGGATCCTCAGAACGAAAACTTCGACCTGGAACTGTATGCCACAACCGCCGCCCAGCAGCGAGGACGGAGCCTGTTCTTCTCAGCGCGCAGCTGCGGAAATTGCCACTTCGCAACTGCGCTGTCGGCCGCTCCACGCCCCGACGATAACGGCCAACAACCCTTGTTCAACACCGGCCTCAATAACCAGCTGGTCGACGGTGACCTGCCCCAGGAACCGCCGCAGGCCGGCGAACAGGGCCGCGCTTTCAGCATCTCGCCGCTATTCGGTATCCGTAACACCGCGCCCTTCTTTCATGAGCACTCGGCCGCGACCTTTGAGGATGTGGTCCGGTTCTACATGAGCGACGCGTTTGCAAACTCGGTTGCCGCTCAGGGCCAGACCTTTCGATTCCCCCAGTTTACGGATCAGGACGTAATGGATATCGTTGCTTTTCTGGATGGCCTGGAGGAAAAACCCTATGAATACACCCGCGCCGGCTATTTTGGCGCACAGATCACGTTAGTCGGTCCCACGCCATCCCAGACTTTCGTCATCACCAACACCAGCGCGACAGCCAGCCTGAGCGTGAGCAACGTTAGCGTGGTAAACGCCGACGGCAGCCAATCGCCTGATTATGTAATCAACTCCAGCCCACCCACCGGCCCCTTTGGGCCAGGCGACACCCGTTCCATCGAGGTTTCCTTCAAGCCGACCGTCGCTGGCGTGAGGGATGCGGTCCTGGAGTTCACGGTCACTGATACAGCCACCGGTGAGACATTCCATTCAGGCGTTGCGCTTCAAGGCAGTGGCGCGCTTGGGGAACCAACGATAACTGGGATTGCCGACCAGATGGTGGATATCGGGACCTCCACCGGTGCGCTGGCGTTCACGATATCTCCCGGGACGGCGACACTTTCGGCTTCATCTTCAAATACCACCCTGGTGCCGTTGGACAATATCGTCTTCAGCGGATCAGGTGTGAGCCGGACGCTGACCGTTACCCCGGCCGCGGGGCTCAACGGTTCCGCCGATATCACCGTGATCGTTGATCAAGCGGGGTCGACCGTCTCCGATACTTTCACATTGGATGTAAATGGCATCCCGACCGTTAGCAGCATCCCTGGCCAAAGCTCGGCTGAGGATGTCCCCGTGACCCTGTCTTTCGACATCGCCGACGTGGAAACCCCTGCTGCAGACATGGTGCTTACAGCCGTCTCGTCCAACCCCGCCATTGTCCCGGATAACCAGGTAGTGCTGGGTGGCGCAGGCACGAGCCGTACCGTCACGATAACGCCGCTTTCCAACCAGAGCGGGTCGACTACCATTACTGTGAGCGTGTATGACAAGGTCTGGACGGTTAATCGGTCCTTTGCCGTGGCGTTCAACGCGGTGAACGACGCGCCTGAAATCACGAACCTGAACAGCCAGACCACGAGCGTAAATCTGCCCACGGAGCCCCAGACCTTTGGCATATTTGACGTTGACAACGAGCCGACTGGCCTGACCCTGACGGCGACTTCGTCCAACATTACATTAGTTCCAGAAAGCAATATCGCCATCGGCGGAAACGATGGGACGCGGACCGTCACTGTCACGCCGGCCGAGAACCAGGGCGGCTCGGCGGTCATCACGATAACGGTAAGCGATGGTACCAGCTCGGCCTCGAGCGCTTTCAGCGTGGAGGTCGTAGACACAGCTAACTGCACCGCCGCCTGCCTGCGCTCGGCATCGATCACCATCAGCCTCGCGCGTTCCGCGGTCATCGGACAGGTCGTGGTAAAGGACGAAGATGGCGCTAACATCTCCGGCGCGACGGTCTCGGCGACCTGGACGCTGCCGGATGAGAGCACAATCAATCAAACCTTGATCACCAATACCCAGGGCGAGGCGATCTTCAAGACTTCTACTGGTGGGTCGGGGCTTTACGTGCTCACCGTCACGAATATCACCAAGGCCGGCTTCACTTTCGACCCGGCCAATAGCGTGCTGACGGCCAGCATTACTAAGTGAGCGGCTGGGCAGGGCCTTCCGATCGATCCTTGAACATCCTCTTCCTGACCCAGATCATCCCCTACCCTCCCGATGCCGGGCCCAAAGTCAAAACCTGGCACGTCCTGCGTTATCTGGTCCGCCGCGGCCACTGTGTCACCCTGGCCTCCTTCGTTCGCCCGGAGGAGCAGGCCTATGTGCCAATCATGGAAGAGCTCTGTGCGCAGGTTTACACAATTCCCATCCACCGCTCCCGCCCAGCCGATATTTATTACTGGTTGCGCAGCCACTTCACTGGCCGGCCTTTCCTGATTGAACGCGATGACCGGGACGCCATGCATGATTTGGTGCGGCACATTCTGGCCGCGGGAAAGACAGATGCCATTCACGCTGACCAGCTCACTATGACTCAATTCGCCATGCGCGCTCGAGAAGTTCAGGATGTTTTCGGACGCCATGGCAGAACTGCATCGAACCATGACCTCTCTCTAATATTTGATGCCCACAACGCCGTCTGGAGCATCATCGAGCGGATGGGACAGAACGCCCGCTGGTATCTCAGGCCGGTTTTGGGCTTGGAAGCCCGGCGTGTAAAGCGGTATGAAGGTTGCGTTGTGCGCCAATTTGACCACACCCTGGCGGTGACCGAGCTGGACCGGCAAGCCTTGTTCGCGGCTGCGGCCGCCAGTCGGAATGGCGCCAGCTCCTCTTTACCCGCCATTCCGGTGATACCCATCGCGGTGGATACTGGCCATCTGCAGCCGCTCAGGTGCCAGCCCAGATCCACCAATATCCTGACTTTGGGCACGCTCCATTATCCGCCCAACGCCGACGGCATCCGCTGGTTTATGCAGGAAGTTTACCCTTTAATCCAAGAGCAGGTACCCGAAGCTACACTGACGGTCGTAGGGAAGAACCCACCCAATGACTTTCTGGAGAGCGCTTACCGAGAACCTCAATCCATTCAGGTGACCGGTTATGTACCCGACCTGACTCCCTACCTCGAACAAGCCACCGTTATGGTCGTCCCGGTTCGCGCCGGTGGCGGCATGCGTGTGCGCATCCTGGAAGCCTTCGCCCGTGCCATGCCGGTGGTTACTACTACGATCGGTCTGGAAGGCATCGATGCTCAACCAGGTGAAGATGTCTTAGTCGCCGACACACCCTTCGACTTCGCTGCCGCAGTAGTCCGGCTTTTGAAAGATGAACATCTCCGGTCCCGCTTGGCCACCAACGCCCGCGCTCTGGCAGAGACCCGCTACGAGTGGAAAGTTGTGTTAAGGGGGATGGATTCCGTCTACAATCAGATCAAAAAATAATCTGACATCTTAGGCGCCCAATAATCATGCTGAGTAACCCCGTAGCGCCTGCCTGTTCCTAATCTGCCAATCTTACAATATCCGAATTTGCCAACCTTCCATCCCCGAATAAGAATGAGAAAACGCCTCCCCTGGTTTCCTCGAAATAATCAAATTCTTGCCATCCTCACCCTCTCCGTCCTCCTTCGCCTGATCGCTGCTCTCTACCTCGGCGACAGCGTCGAAATCCTGCCTGGTACCTACGACCAGGTCTCCTACCACAATCTCGCCCTACGCGTTTTGGATGGTCATGGCTTTAGCTTTGGTGAACCCTGGTGGCCTCTCACTGCCGCGAACGCACCCACCGCCCACTGGAGCTACCTGTACACCTTTTATCTCGTGCTCGTATACGCCCTCTTTGGACCACATCCCCTTGCCGCTCGCCTGATCCAGGCCCTGCTCGTTGGGCTGCTCCAACCCCTCCTGGCTTTCCTGATCGCTCGTCGTGTATTCGGCCAGCTAGTCGCGCTGGCTACCGCGGCGCTCACCGCTGTTTATACTTACTTCATCTACTATACCGCTACCTTGATGACTGAGCCCTTTTACATCACCGCTATCCTGGCGAGCCTATACTTGGCCATCTTGATTGTTGATCGGATCTCCGCTTCGGAAGGTGCCCGCTCCGTAGCGACGTATCTAGGCTTGCCCCTCGCACTTGGTGTTTCCCTCGGCATCAGCGTGCTCTTGCGTCAGCTATTCTTGGCCTTCGTCCCCTTCATTTTTTTGTGGATCTGGTGGATCTCCCGCAAGCCGGGTGTTCGCTCAACTATTCCAGCGCTGCTCGTCACCAGCCTGATCCTTGGCATCATGACCTTACCCTTCACGCTGTATAACTATACTCGCTTCGGACGCTTCGTCCTGCTCAACACCAATGCCGGATACGCATTCTTCTGGGCTAACCACCCCATCTACGGTACGCAGTTCGAACCTATCCTGCCGCCCGAAATGGGCACCTACCAATCTCTCATCCCCACCGAGCTGCGCGGCCTCGATGAAGCAGCTCTCGATCAAGCTCTCCTCGAACGTGGCCTCAAGTTCGTCCTCGACGACCCCATTCGTTACCTCCGCCTCTCCCTCAGCCGCATCCCCGCCTATTTCATGTTCTGGCCCTCCCGCGACTCCGGCCTGATCAGCAATATTTCCCGGGTCTCCAGCTTCGGCCTCTTCTTTCCCTTCATGCTCTACGGTATTCTAGTCAGCTTCCTTAGCGGACGCCGGGGCATGCTGGGGAGGTCGGAAGAACAAGCGAAGGGATCACGACCACATGACCACTCGACCACCCCACCACCCAACTTCCGTCCTTCCACCCTTCCATCTTCCGATCCCTCCAACCCAACCTTCCAATCTTCCAGCTTTCCACCTTCTAACCCAACTCCTAACCGCTCATCCCCTACTCTTAATGTCACCTCTCCGATCTTCCTACTTGTACTTTTTGCCCTAATATACACCCTCATTCACCTCCTCTCCTGGTCCCTCGTCCGCTACCGCCTGCCCGTCGACGCGGTGTTGCTGGTCTTTGCTGGACTGGCAGCCGTCGATTTGTTTCAGCGGGTCGTATCTCTACGCGATGCCGCTCATGTTCATACTCGTTCAACGTAGACTCGGTCCTTACTCTTCTGGTGGACGACGTAAGTCCTGAACCAATTATTCAGATCTTCCATAGGGTGGCTAATTATGTTTCGCCCTCCGCGGTGCAATTAGATAGCGGAGAAAATCACATGAAATCAAGCCAGGATAAATCATGCGATGTGGCCATCGCTCAACGGGTCACGGGGGATGGGATCGCCGAGGTAATCGCAGATGAGCTGATCGCCCTCGGTCACCACCCCGTCCATTTTCAGATCGGCTCTCCGATTCCCGAAAGCGCGGAGGTTGTATTTTCCTTTGGTCCATATGGCAGATTCTTAACCATCCCTCGTCAACTGGCCCATATGCCTTCTGATCAAAGACCGGTTTTCGTCCACTGGAATACAGAGGGCATTCCTGACCCGAAGATTCCCTGGCAAATTATGAGCAGGATATCGGGATGGCGTTCTTGGCTTGGAAGAATTCAGGAATATCGAAACGGACCGGGGATTTTTCCTGGAACCGAGAGGTTCTTTTCGTTACTTGAATCCAGGATGTTGCGTTTTCGTTACGTTGGCGATTATTATTACGCTCATTATCGGCAGTGGATGGACGTCTTTGCTGATTCATCAGAGGTCTATGCTGATTTCCACCGTCGCCATGGCCTGCCAACTATTGTTGCGCCTTGGGGAGCGACGCCCCGATGGTATGAAGACTTGAGATTGGATCGGGATATTGATGTCCTTTGGATGGGCAAGCGTGGTGCAAGACGACGCAGCCAGTTATTGGACCGTGTGCGTGCCGAGCTTGATGCCCGTGGGGTTCGAATGCATATTGCAGATGGTGAAGAGAACCCCTTTATTTTTGGTGAAGAACGCATCCGCTACTTGAACCGCTCTAAAATCACCCTCAACATCACCCGCACCTGGTACGACGACAACTTTTCCCGCTTTGCCATGGCCGCGCCTAATCGTTCACTGATCATCTCTGAACCGGTTCTGCCGCACTGCCCAAGTTTTAAGCCGGGCGTTCATTATGTTTCCTCTCCTGTCAGATCCTTGGCTGAGGCAATCCTTTACTATTTGGACCACGAGTCAGAGCGTTTGCATATCGTGGAGAAAGCTTACCAATTGGTCACCAATGAGCTCACTTTTCAGGCCAGCATCAAAGCCATCATGGAATCCGTTCAGCAGGCGCATCTGGCTAAACGGTCGGTCTTTCCAATTCCTTCCCTGTATCCGTCTTCCTTAAGACAGCCCCTGAATGTGTTAATGGTTTCTCCGCAACCGTTTTTTGAACCTCGCGGCACACCCATCAGCGTATATGAAAGACTGAGGGCCCTTTCTTCTCTCGGACATGAAATCGACCTGGTAACCTATCACGTGGGCAAAGATGTAAATATGCCTGGCGTACGAATTCACAGGATACCCCGCTTAGCCCTGATTAACAGCGTAAAAATCGGTCCATCCTGGCCGAAGTTATTTCTGGATATTCTAGTGCTGATCAAAGCTTTTATCCTGCTAACTAAGAAAAAATATGATGTCATTCATTCCCACGAAGAAGCCGCGTTCTTCTGCCTGTTCCTGGCGCGTATGTTTCGAGTACGGCATGTGTACGACATGCACTCCAGCTTGCCCAAACAATTGGGGAATTTCAATTTTGGGAATTGGCGATCGCTGGTGAAGTTGTTTGAGCTTCTGGAAGGGCTGGTTCTAAAAACGTGTGATGCTGTCATCACCATTGATGAGGAACTCGAGAAGTATGTAAAGGCGAAATACCCGCAGATTAGACAATTTTTGGTGGAAAACCTTGCCTTGCACACTGGACGAAATCCAGCCGATCCGAATTTTGCCAGGGAAGTGAGAAAAAGCCTGGGGCTAAATGGGAAATTACCTGTTGTTTATACCGGTTCCTTTGAAAGCTATCAGGGCCTTGAACTTCTCCTCGAGAGCGCAGAGATCGTTTGCCGGCACGATCCAAAGGCAATCTTCATCCTTGTTGGTGGTAAACAAGATCAAATTGAGCAGCATCGAGCGAGGGTGATGAGAAGTAACTTACAGAGCTCGGTCTATTTCATGGGGATTGTTCCTCCTGAGGAGGCCATTGCCTACCTGACGATCGCAGAGGTGCTCGTATCCCCCCGTGCAGACGGGACTTCCGTCCCGCTCAAAATCTACAGCTACCTCCATTCTGGGAAGCCAATTGTCGCTACCAAATACGGGGTTCACACGCAGGTTCTCAATGACGAAATCGCTTTTCTATCTGAGCCAACAAAGGAGTCCCTGGCGGACGGGATATTGA
>DASQQR010000500.1:0-2610 GCA_035643335.1 Anaerolineales bacterium | reverse complement strand
TAATGCCCGTGCCCCTGGATAAAGCGGGCATCCTCGACGCGCTTTCTGGAATGACCTAAACCTTGTATATCTGCCATCCTATCCTCCTATGCCTCTTGCATCTTCCCGGCGGCATACTGAACCGCCTTAACGATATTCACGTAGCCGGTGCAACGACACAAATTGCCGGAGATGCCCCAGCGAATTTCCTCTTCGCTGGGATTGGGGTTTTGCTCCAAGAGAGCGGCAGCGGTCATCATCATCCCGGGGGTGCAGTAACCGCACTGCAAGCCGTGCTCCTGGTGGAAGCCTTCCTGGATCGGGTGCAGGTTCCCGTTTTGGGCCAGGCCCTCGACGGTGCGCACCTCAGTGCCATCGACCTGGACAGCAAACAGCGTGCACGATTTGACGGGTTTCCCGTTCAAGTGCACGGTGCAGGCGCCGCAGGAGGTGGTGTCACAGCCGATGTGGGTGCCGGTCAGGTTAAGGTGCTCGCGAATGAAATGGACCAGCAGCATGCGCGCCTCGACATCGGCTTCGGCCGGGGCGCCATTGACAGTCAAACTGATATGGTGTGTGCTCACGACAGACCTCCTTCAGCACGTTCAAGGGCTTTGCGCAAGGCGCGCCCGGTAAGGGTCTTGACCAGGGCACGCTTGTATCCGGCCGGACCGCGCTGGTCGCTCTCCGGCTCGGCAGCCTGCGAAGCCAGACGAGAAGCTGCTTTGATGTTGGCGTCGTTTAAAGGTTTACCATCCAAGGCGTCCTCCGCGGCGATGGCCTTGATGGGAGTAAACCCAACGTTGGTCAGGCCGATGCCAGCGGCGGCGCAATTCCCGCTGCCGTCCAGCCGAATCTGGACGGCCACAGCGGCGGTCGCAAAGTCGCCGACCTTGCGCTCCAGCTTAAAATAGGCGCCAGCGCTCTTGGGCTGGTACGCCGGGATGCGGATCTCGGTCAAGATCTCATTCGGGGCCAGGGCGGATTCGAAGGGTCCCAGGAAGAAATCGTTGGCCGGAATAACCCGCTCGCCGTCAGGCCCGGTGGCGACGATTTCGGCGCCATAGGCCAGCATGGTGGCGGGATGGTCGTTGGCCGGGTCGGCGTGGGCCAGGTTGCCGCCAATGGTGGACAAGTTCCGCACTAAGGGATCGGCCACCACGCGGGTGGTATCGGCCAACAGGGGATAACGGTCGTGAACCAACTGGGAGGCGTCCAGATCGGCTTCGCGAGTGAGGGCGCCGATCTTCAACCAACCATCCGCTTCGCGAATGTATTCGAGGTCGGTCAAGCGGTTGATATCAATAAGCACGGCGGGCGACGCAAGCCTGAACCGCATCATGGGTATCAGGCTTTGGCCGCCCGCCAAAATCTTGGCCTCTCCGTTCTCGCTCAGCAGAGAGACCGCTTCGGTCAGGGATTTTGGGACTACATAGTCGAAGGTTGGTGGAATCATATTCCCATCCTATAAGCTCGAAATTAAACTAAATATAGACTGGACAGTTAGCCGTTAAAGGAACAACCCGAATTATTCCCCCGTGGCCTCCTTTCTCTCGGACAGAGCAAGCCAAATACCTGATGAGCTGCTTCCAGACCCAATGCCCCACCTAGTGTGGCCCTAAGCAGCTCTACTCCTCCTCGAATTAATTATAGCATATTTCGATAATTAATGTCTAAAAAGTAGATAAGAAGGGGAGTGGGGTAGTGAACAGGGATGGGGACGGGGGATGGGAGACGGGGGTCATTTTGTTTGGGAACAATTCGGAGCAAACCTCATTCAATTCGACCAATTTCCGGCTCTGGGACTGCCATTTGCGGCAGAAAATGGGAGTTTAACATTTGTTCCTCCTTCGTTTTTTTGAATTTCCTTTTCGAGGATCAATTCGGCGGAGGAAGAATGGAATGGACCGTGGGCGATGGACGAAGGCGAGATTGCCGGGGGCTGACCGGGGACGGGAGACGGGTGGAGATTGGAAGAGACGACCCTCCCTTCGCTGCTAACGATGATGCTGAAGATTCGTAATTGACCGGATTAATTGTCCGCCACCAGGGTCAATTATACACGTTGCCCCCATTAAAACCGGGGCAAAAAAGGCAACAATTTTCTTACAGTTTTGCAAGGGAAGATTGGGGGTGGAGAAAGCAGCTAGCTGGTCTCCCCGAAATAGGCCTGGATGAACTCGTCGACGTTCAACGGCATGGTTTTCATCTCCAATCCCCTGGCGAGACGGATCAGCTGCGGGGGGTCTACATAAGTCTGCGCCAGCAGGTCTTCCTGGGCCAGGACTTCCCGGGCGGGGCCCTCCACAAGCAGTTTACCTTCCGCCATGACCGCCACCCGCTCGAAGTGCTCGGCGCAGAAGTCGATATCGTGGGTGATGGTGACCACGGTCTTATCCCCCTTCTTGAGATGTTCCACAATCTCTCCGACCATGGCTACACCGGAATGATCCTGACCAGTGGTCGGTTCGTCCAGCACGATCACCGACGTATCCATCGCCAACACGGAGGCCAGAGCCGCTCCCTTGCGCTCGCCGGGAGAGAGATCATAAGGGTGCCTTTCGGCGGCGTTGCTCAAGGCGACCATCTCCAGCGCCTTCTCGGTTTGCGCGGCAACCGTGTCCGGATCCC
>DASQQR010000499.1:0-3223 GCA_035643335.1 Anaerolineales bacterium | reverse complement strand
TACACCCCAACCAGAATCGCTCTGGCTGGGGCGCCGTCTGCTCCGGCCAGCTTGAGGGGCAGGCAGTAGAACGTGTAGCGTCCCTGAGAGACCTGCGATAAGTCGAGACCTTCAACAATAATGATCCCGGCCTCCAGCAATTTCTTGTGGGTCGGGATGACCTCATCGAAAGGGGCAATTGAGAGGTAGTCCACTCCCACCAGTTTGACGCCCCGATCGACCAGGTAATCCGCGCCATCCGCGCTCAGGGCGACATAATCCGTCCGAAAATGTGATTCCTGGCGCGTCCAGCAATCCGAATTACGCGTCCTGAAGAGCACCCGGCGGGTGCGGGGCGGGATGCTGGCCTCTTCCAGCACTGTAGCGGTGATCCGATCGACGTCCGGCAAGTGCAACACGTACGCCCGCCCGGTGAGCGTTTCCACGGGCACCTGATCCACGCATATCCCATCCAAGATAAAGTGATAGGGAGCATCGATATGGGTCCCGGTATGTGCGCTCATCGCCATGCGGGTGACGTTGGAATCAGCCCCGGCTTCCATTTTTTCGACGCGCTCCAGGACCACGCGGGGATCGCCGGGCCAGGTCGGCAGGCCCGGCGAAATGGTTACAGAAATGTCATAGGTGTGCATATTCTCCTCCTCAGCTGTAATGAAAGTATATATTAAGGTGGAGGAATATGCAAATGGGAGGCGTGAAACGTAATGCGTAAAACGTGATACGTGAAGCGTGAAGACGTAGTGCGTGAAACGTGAATTCGGGGCGGTTTTCAGGCTTTGAAGGTGGCTTTGCGGAGGGTGAATTTGCTGACGGCTTGCCAGTTGATGGTCACTCCCAGTCCCGGTACAGCCGGCACATCGATGGTGCTGTCGGGGTTGAGGGCGAAGCGCTCGTTGGTGATGTCATCCTGGTAATATCGTTCGGTGGCGGAGATGTCGCCAGGGAGGGTGAAACCTGGCAGGCTGGCCAGCGCCAGATTTGAAGCCCGGCCCACGCCGGTCTCCAGCATACCACCACACCACACGGGGATACCTCGCTCCCGGCAAAGATCGTGAATGGCGACCGCCTGACTTAGCCCGCCCACGCGGCCGGCCTTTATGTTGATAATCCGGCATGCGCCCATCTCCAGGGCCTGACGGGCGTGCCGGGGCGAGAGAATGCTCTCATCCAGACAGATGGGGGTTTCGAACCCGGCCTGCAAGCGGCTGTGGTCCCACAGATCATCTTCCGCCAGCGGCTGCTCGATCAAGAGCAAATTCAAATCGTCCAGCGGCTTAAGAGCCGTGGCGGTCTCCAAGGTATAGGCCGAGTTGGCGTCGACCTGCAGACGCAGGTCGGGAAATGAATGGCGCACTTCCCGCGTCTCGTCCACGTCCCGGCCGGGCTTGATCTTGATCTTGACCCGGCGGTAACCCTTCTCCAGATAGGCCTCTATCGTCTGCACCAGGGCTTGAGGGGAGGCCTGAATACCCACTGAGACACCCACGTCGACGCGCTGGCGCTGGCCAGCAAGGAGCTGGTGCAGAGAGCGTCCTTCCAGTTTGCCCTGGAGGTCCCACAAAGCCATCTCCAGACCGGCTTTGGCCATTTGATGGCCGCGAACGTGCGAGACTCGGGACTGAAAATCCAGCGGCCCACGGAGTTCGGCGCCCAGCACGGCCGGGATGAGGAAATCCTCCAGGATATGCCAGGCGGTGCCCGAGGTTTCATAGGAGTAGCCGGGGTCGCGGTCGGCGACGCATTCGCCGTAGCCGGTCAAATCGCCGGCGTGGACTTCGATGAGGATGCAGTCGCGATCCTGCGTGCGGCCAAAGGAGGTTTCGAAGGGGGATTGGAGGGGCATGCGCAGGTGGTGGAGGGTGAGGGGGGAGAGTTTCATAGGGGTTGAGGGAGAAAGGGATCAGGAACCAGGTTTGAAATCTTTGTTATGATAGCATAGCCGAAATCTAGAGAGGTGGTTAATGGTCTTTGTGATTTATTACACTAACTTGACTTTGATAATCTATTTGGCTATAATTTAGAAGATTTTTATCTGACTTTAATTGTATCTCATCGGGAAATATCAGCAGCAACCGCATTTTAAGAACCGTACAAACTTTCAGAAAGGGAGGCAACGAGCCAGCGGCGGATCACATGGTCGCTACGCCTATCTTCGGTAGGTGTGTCGCTGGGGAGCCAGTAGCGAAACCGGCCCGTGGTCCGGTTTTTGTGTTTAACCAGGGGGATCCTCTGCTATAAGCAGTCACAGTGCCCTGGGGGATAACGCACGGAAGTTTCAACTTCCTGTCTGCCAACCCTGCGACAATACTGCCTACGCACACCCACCCGTGAGTTTTGGGGCTACATACGGATCAAAAGGAGGTGATGCTTATCGACGCTAGGCCGTATTTTCCTTCGCCACATACTTTGCACGGTTGGGAGGCGATCGAGTTTCACTGCACCGACCGCTAAAACCAAAACGAATTTAATGTAAAGTTTGTGCAGGAGCAAAGATGAATACGAAAAACCTTTCAATGAAAAGCATTGCTGTTCTCACTGTGCTTTTTTTGACGCTCGCATTAGCAGGCACAGTGTTGGCCGTCCACGATTTGGGCTTGTTCGAGCTGGATCGCAATGCTACGGACGAGGCAGGAGACGGTGACGACTGGGCCACGCTATTTGGAGGTGGAGGCAGTGCCGCCGAGTTCACGGGTGTCATCGAGGACACAACCGGGACGAACCCGCTCGGCTCGACCGGGACTCAATTCCAGGCCGGCGGATCCAAGGACGACCTGGACATCAGCCCCGGCGGCGCCACCGGACAGGTCTGGAAGTGGGAGCCGGGTGAGCCGCTGGATAAGGATGACATCACCAACGCCTATGCAGCTGCCTACGTGAACACCGTCGACACGGGCCAAAACAACATCGGCGACCTGATTATCTACTACGGCCTGGACCGCTTCGCCAACAACGGCTCAGCCCAGGTGGGCTTCTGGTTCCTCCAGGATCCGGCTTTCGGCCTGACGACTACACCCTCTGGAGGCGGCTACCTGTTCAGCGGTCACCACGTGGTCGGCGACGTCCTGGTCCAGAGCAACTTCACCCAGGGTGGTGTCATCGATACCATCTCGGTCTACGAGTGGGTAGGTTCGGGCGGTTCTAACGGCACCCTCGACCTGCTCTTCCACGCACAGGACTGCGCCACCACTGGAGCTGATGACCCCGCCTGCGCCACAGTGAATCA
>DASQQR010000498.1:0-8236 GCA_035643335.1 Anaerolineales bacterium | reverse complement strand
GGCAGGGGGGACGGAAGCCACTCGCTGTGCAGATCAGCCTTACCAGGCCACTTTCGAGGTACTGGATGAGAAAGGATCTGTTGTGACCACCTTCCGGACTGATGACAACGGTCGCTTTGAAGTAGCCTTATCTCCAGGCACTTATACGCTGGCGCCCGAGACCAACCCAAATGCGGTTTTGCCCCGCGCTTCTACTCAAACAGTCACTGTTACGGAAGGCCAATTCACCCAAATCACGATCAACTTTGATACGGGAATTCGCTAGACTACAAAAATGACAGAAATTACCGTGATCAAATTGGATCACAGGGGCCAGGAAACCTGGCGATATCAAGCGGACGTAATTGAACGTCGATCGCATTACATTGTCCTCGAAGCTTTTTTCGATCGGCCGGACACTCGTGCGAATGGCCTGGTGCTGGCCAGAGGCGATCGCTTCATCGAAACCTATTTTGATAACCGCTGGTATAACATCTTTGAAATTCACGACCGGGCTGACGATCACCTGAAGGGCTGGTATTGCAACATCGGTTGGCCAACAGTTTTTCAAAACCAGGCCATCTCCTACCGTGATTTGGCTCTGGACCTGCTGGTATTTCCTGATGGGAGCCAAGAAGTACTCGATGAAGACGAGTTTGCACACCTGCCGCTTAAGTCGGAAGAGCGCCAAAAAGCGCGTCAGGCTTTGGCAGAACTGCAGGACGGGTTCAGGGACAAGAGTTTACCCTGGTCACGACGTTCACTCTCCTGATCACAATGTGTCTCCTTGGGTACGATGCTCCGCCTCGTGACCCTCTTGGAGACGCTCAGCATCTGGATTCTCAGCTTACGCCAAGGCACTTACCCAAGCCAAGCTGATTCCCAGTAAATAGTCCCCATAATTCCACAGCCACCAAACCGCAAAACCACCCACCAAAACACATAAGCAGCACAATAGCAGAAAGATCACAATGAGGACAATCAGAATTGTATTATTTCTGGATGGTTGTTCTTGCGTCGTGGAAGCGGTATCAAATTCTTCGGTCATTATGTTTATCCTCAAAGTACCTCGCCAAGATTACCGGTCCGCCTTACTTACTGGTCACCTTCGGGAGGGTTGTTGACGGTCGTTCCGAAAAGTATCCGTCCTTAGCTGGTATAAATTCTAACCTATATGAAAGCCATCCCACGTACCTGTCAGCAAGAAACGTCCCAAGTCGAATAATCCTATTTGGATGAGGCTGAGGGCGAAACCGCCGGTCAGCGGTAGGAGCAGCTGGTAGAAATAGGAAAAACGGTTTTCCACTCGAAAAATCATGACCCAAACCATCGAGTAGACCATGCTGAGCAGCACGATCACCCCTCCGGCGCTGATCAACGCCATGGGATATAAGATAAGGGGATTACCTGACAAAACGAGCAGATCGAGCAGTCCAGCCAGGATCAGCAATAGGAACAGCCAACTCACGCCTTTCAGGGCTGGTTCCCGGCTCCGATTGCGCCACATCGTCTGGTTGAAGGCCGGATAGAGAGCCGAGGCGATCACGATACCCATCCCAGTACCCGTCAGCAGACGCAGCAGGTTGCTGGGTTCGTAAAGGGTCGGCCCGATAGGGAAGAGATGGAAATAGGAATTAAGTCCGTCCACGCCAAAAGCCGCCAATAATAACGCCAGGATGGCAATAACTCGCTTGGGTGGCGTGCCAGCGCGGCGCGGCGCCAGCCTCCACTGGTACACCAGGCCCAACATGGCTCCCAGGTACATGCCGGTACAACGAGCGCACAGGGGCAGCTGCCGGTCTCCGAGATGGAAGGAACGCAGGTCGATACGGTGGCAGACAGCATATGCTATGGCATCCGCTTTCCCCAGCAGCCCTGGTGGGGTACTCAACAGCCAACCCAAGAGCAGCAAACCGGCAGAGATGAAGACCATGCTTTTCAAAGCCTTGCTGTTCAGTGCGGGGCATTCTTTTAGTAACTGCATGTAGGCTGAATTATATGGGTTCACATGGAAAAACGCCAGGGGTTCAATTGAAAGAATTGAGCCGGGTTGTGTGGCGTGGGGCGGCGCCGCCCCACGCCACACAACCCACCACCAACAGTTGCGCTATCCCTAATTCATAAAACAATTGGCAAACAGATTCAATTGGGGTATGATTCGCACCTATATTCCGTTCAACGAAGCAGCTGACATGAGGACATATCGAAAATGAAACGCTTGACCGCCCTGATCATATTGGGGATTGCACTGGTGGCCTGCAATGCACCCCGGCCGGTGAACACCCCCGCAGTAGTAGCCAATGCCAACCCCGCGCTCATTTCTACTTCTACGCCGACAGAGATTCCCACCCAGACTCCCACACTGGCCCCGTCGCCGAGCCCATCTCCATCACCGACTCCGGCTTATCCCGAAGATGGCTACGGACCCAGTGATTTTCCGCAAAATGTCAACCCTCTTACAGGCCTGTATGTAACAGATACCAGCCTTCTCCAACGCCGGCCACTTGCTATTAAGGTTAACATTGTGCCGCGTACCAGCACACGACCTCCATGGGGCATTACCCTGGCCGATATTGTCTACGATTTCTATCACAACGCCGGGTACACTCGTTTTCATGCCATTTATTATGGGCAGGACGCTCAGCTGGTTGGGCCCATCCGTTCTGCACGCTTCCCCGATGACGCCCTGGTGCAGATGTATCACAGCATCTTCGCGTATGGCGGAGCCGATTACCGCATTAATTCCCGCCTGCTGTATTCCGACTACAGCGACCGGCTTGTCTTGGAAGGTCGCACGAGTCTGTGCCCGCCAACACCTACCGCCCCGCTGTGCCGTCACGACCCCAACGGCTATGACTTTTTGCTGAGCGGTACCCAGGAAATTCACAGATACATCGCCGCTGAAGGCGTCGACGACAGCCCTCAAGACCTCGACGGTATGCTCTTCCGCATGGACCCGCCCCGAGGCGGGCAAGCCGGGGAGGAGGTCGCCACCCACTATTCGATCGATAGCTACAACCGTTGGAATTACGACCCCCAGAGCGGCACCTACCTGCGCTATCAGGACAATCTGCTCCTGGATCAAGGCCAGGAAGAGGAATTCGTGCCACTGATGGATCAGTTGACAGAAAAACAGGTCGGCGCGGATAACGTTGTCATTTTGATGATGCCACACTCCTATTACCTCAGGAGCCCGGAGATCATTGAGATCAATTTTTCAGCTACGGGTCTGGGCTATGCTTTCCGAGATGGACAGGTTTATCAGGTGCAATGGATTCACTCTACTCCGGACCGCGTTTTGTATTTGACTTTACCTGATGGTAACCGCTATCCCTTCAAGCCAGGCAATACCTGGTTCCAGGTGATCGGCCAATCTTCGAAAGTCTCCCAACCGGCGGATGGCGCCTGGCGCTTCGAATTTCAAATCCCATAGGTCTGGGAAAAAAACGAGGTTTTCAGCTTGAAGTTAAATCATTCCGCGCTTTTCCGCGCTCGCTTGTACTGAGCCCACCCAAGTATGCGCGTCCCATTAAGTAATTAGAGCCGAAAACCTCATTATGTAATCAGGAGCCCCGCAGTGCGGCAGTGCGGGGCTCCTTGTCATTCTTGTAGCTTCGCTGCACGCTTACGATTCTGTAGGGGGAATCTCGATGAAACAATAGTATCATAATTCAGAAAATCTGCAAAAAAAATTACCAGGGTCGGATTCCATGCTCGATGATCTGGCCTCTCTTTGGAGAGAGTCTCCCCACAATGTCAAGGCAGACCACCCGGCTCCGCAAATTCAAACGACTATTGGCATTCTTCCTCCTGACGCTGGCCATGAGCATTTGTTTTATCGTTGCATCGCTGGCATTGGTGGTCGTCATCGCTGAGCCAGGAGTTGCCGCCCAGCAAGAGCAAACGGACACCCCGGCTGCCAGCCTCCTCACTCAGGTACCGGTCGCAACCGAAACGCCCGAGCCTACTGCAACGCTAAGCCCCACCCCAACTCCCACTATCACCCCCACTGAGATCCCCACGCAAACCCCGACAGCTACCGCCGCTCCTTATGTCTCCGGTCCGGATAATTTCCCCCCCAACGTTAATCCCCTGACCGGTTTGGAAGTTCCCGATCCCTCCCGCCTGGAACGCCGGCCCATCGCCATAAAAATCGTCAACTATCCACGCTATGTTCGGCCTCAGTCAGGCCTATCCCTGGCCGACATCGTCTATGAATATTATCTCGAGCGCGGCATAACCCGGTTCAACGCTCTGTTCTACGGCAACGATGCTGACAAAGCCGGCCCAATTCGCTCGGGCAGGTTTTTCGATGAGCATATTTTCACCATGTACCAGGCGATTTTTGTCTTCGGCAACGCCGATCACCGCGTCATGGATCACTTCTTGGAACTGGGACGGGAGGTGATCAATCGCTTCGTGCTGGAACAGCCTGAGGATACCAAACACAGCTGCGGGCCGGATACCTTTTACCCGTTGTGCCGGGACCGGGACATCGTCAGCTACAACAATATGTTCTCCAACACCCTGGCACTAAGCCAATTCATCAGCGAGCGCAGCACGGATAACAGCCGTCAGAACCTGAACGGAATGCTCTTCAAAGAGCGCCCGCCGCTATTCGGCGTTCCCGGAACGAGCATCGCTCTGGACTACTCGATATTCATCTCCAATCGCTGGCTCTTCGACGCCGCTAGTGGCCGTTACTTGCGCTTTGAAGAAACACGCGATGACCATCCCGCATTGGAAAAGGAATACGCCCCTCTAATTGATGCCTTGACAAACCAACCGGTTACGGCGGACAACGTCGTAGTGCTTTTCGTCCCTCACGAGTATTTCGTCAATACACCTACCACCGAGATCGTCAAGATTAACTTGATCGACACGGGCCCAGCCATTTTGTTTCGGGACGGTTATGCTTATCCGGGGACCTGGACCCGGCCGCAGGGCGAAGGTGTGCTATCTCTGCTCAACTCCAGGGGCAAGCCCTTGGCCTTTAGACCAGGGATAACATTTTACGAGGTGATTGGGGAGTCTTCGACCTTCAATCAAACCGGTGGTGACTGGCAATTCAAATTCGCCATCCCCTGATCAAATTGCATTCAGGATGCGCTGCACTAATTGGGGCCCCTCATAAATCAGACCAGTATACAACTGCACCAGGCTCGCTCCGGCGTCTAATTTCTCCCTGGCATCTGCCGGGCTCATGATGCCGCCGGCACCGATGACTGGCAATTTGTCTGCCGTCCGTCGACAGATCTTTTGGATCATTTGCGTGCTAGGGTCGCCCAGCGGCTGGCCGCTGAGCCCGCCGGCCTCACTTCTCTTTCTGGAAACTAAGCCTTCTCGACTTACGGTGGTATTGGTTGCGATAACCCCGTCCATGCCCCGTTGCAGGATGACCTCCAGGGCATCATCCAGTTCATCATCGCACAAATCGGGAGCGAGTTTGACCAGCACAGGGATCTTGCGCCCCAGATCTCTTTCCTGCGCTCCCCTCTCCTGGGTAAGCTGGACAAGCAGCCCGTCCAACGCCTCGCGCGCCTGGAGACGCCTCAGGTCTGTGGTGTTAGGGGAACTGACGTTCACCACCAGGTAATCTGCCAGGGGCGCAAATATCTTGATCAGAGAGACGTAATCTTGCGCGGATTCATCCAAGGCTGTGTCTTTGTTGATCCCCAGGTTCACCCCTAAAACCAATCCAGGAGTCCGCCGGCCGCTCAGGCGGCGGGCGACAAAGCGCGCACCTCGCCCGGGAAAGCCCATGCGGTTGATCAGAGCGGCGTCTTCTGGCAGGCGAAATAGTCGCGGGCGGGAATTCCCCGGCTGAGGCCGGGGTGTTACCGTGCCAATCTCGATATGCCCAAATCCCAGGCTTGCCAGGCCTCTCCAGGCCAAAGCATCCTTGTCGTATCCGGCTGCCAGTCCTACTGGGTTGGGAAAAACCAATCCGAATGCTTGAACGGGCCTCGAGAACGCGCGATACCGGGTGCGTACTAGCGCGGGTAGCCCAGGCAGACTGCCCGCCAGACGCATCAGATGGATGGTCAGGGAGTGAGCACGCTCGGCTTCTAGGCGGAAGAGCAGAGGGCGGAAGAAATGGCGATACATACCTTCTTCAATCACCCCGGCCCAAAAACGCTCGTACCGGACCGGTTAGATCTTTCGATACCCGCTTGGCGCTCTCCCAGTGGTCGAGCATTTGGGTCAGGCTGAAGATGGCGTGCAATTTGTAACCCGATTCCGCCAGAGCCTGCGCGGCTCCCGATTGGCGGTCGATCAACACGACGATATCTTGGACCTGCAGGCCGGCGGAGGTGAGCTTATCGATGACCTCAAATTTGCTGCTCCCGGTGGTGGTTAAGTCGTCGATGACCACAACCCGCTCCCCAGGCTCGTAAAGCCCCTCTACCTCGGCCCTCGTGCCATATTCTTTGGTCTCCTTGCGCGGATAGACCAGGGGCCAGCCGCTTTGCAGGCTGATGGCCGTAGCAATAGGCAATGCGGCGTAGGGAACCGCTGCCAAACGGTCAAAAGACACTCCTTGCAGGATGGGCAGGTAAGCTGCCGCAATCCTCGCAAGCAGCCGGGGGAATCCGGCCAGACGGCGTAGGTCGATATAGATCGGGGAGAACAAACCCGATTTTAAGGTGAACTCGCCAAATTGGATGCATCCGGACTCAAGCAGGTCATCGGCCAGGTCCAGCGGGCGGCCCGCCTGAGCACTGAAGCCGCTCTTGGAGAGCCCAGGCCGGATTCTCCGGCGGATCTCATTGATCTTCTCACGCAGCTCTTTAGCGGCCTGGTGAGGGTTTTTAGCCTGGGAGATGCCTCGGGATACGGAAATCAGCATGCCCATGCCATCCAAACGCAAACCCGCCCGCAAAGCTTCCTCTAAGTCACCTCCTTGGGCACCCACGCCGGGCGTGAGAAACCAAAGATCCGGGGAAATCGCCCGGACCCGGGCCAGGGCGACGGGCTGGGTCGCCCCAATCACCAGACCCAGGTTGTCCGACCGATTCCAGTTGTTGGCCAGTCGGGCTACCTGGAGGTGCAGAGGAAGTCCACCAGGGAGCAGCTGGTCTTGCAGGTCTTGAGCGCCTGGATTGGTGGTTTTGCACAGCAAAAAGACGCCCTTGTCTGGGTCATGCAGGAAGGGTTCCAGCGAGTCGAAACCCAGGTAGGGGTTCAAGGTAACCGCGTCCGCTCCCATTTGTTCGAACACAGCATGTGCATACGCCTGTGCCGTCGCGGCGATATCGCCGCGTTTGGCGTCCAGGATGACCGGGATCCCCTCTGGCACAGCTGCGATGACATCCCTCAAGACTCCCATACCTTGCGGGCCGATGGCCTCGAAGAAGGCGGAGTTCGGCTTGAATGTCGCCGCAAACTCGGCGCAGTTTTCGATCAGGTCCAGGCAGAAGTCGAGAGCCGCCTTTGGCTCCGCGGCGCTTAGCTCGTCCAGGTGCGGATCAAGCCCCACACACAGCAGCGAATCGATCTCACGAATTCGCGATTCCAACCGGGAGAAGAAAGTCATTGGCGGGTTCCTCAAGATTTGCCCAGGACCATAGCCAATAAAGCCATGCGAACATACAGGCCATATTCCATCTGCCGGAAATAGGCCGCCCGTGGGTCCTCATCAACTTCCATGCTGATCTCACCCACCCTGGGAAGGGGATGCATGACGATCATGCGATCTTTGGCTATTTCCATGCTTTCAGGAGTGATCACGTAAGCACCTTTGACCTTCTCGTATTCATTCAAGTCCGTAAAACGCTCTTTCTGCACCCGGGTGACGTAGAGGACATCGCTCTCTGCGATGACGGGCTCCAGGCTGTCGTATTCCTTTTGCGGAATGCCTTTTTCCTCCAGTTCAGCAATGATCTCTTTAGGCATGCGCAGAATCTCCGGTGAAACGTAATTCAGGCGCACGTCATACAGCGAGAGCAGACGACTGAGAGAATGCACTGTGCGGCCAAACTTAAGGTCACCGAGCATAGTCACGTTCAGGCCATCTACCTGTCCCAGTTCTTCGACGATCGTAAACAGGTCCAGCAGGGCTTGGGTGGGGTGTTCCCCGATCCCATCTCCGGCGTTGATCACTGGCTTGCGGGCGTACCTGGCAGCCTGGGCTGAAGCGCCCACATCGGGATGGCGCAGCACAATTACGTCAGCATAGCATTCCAGCGTACGGATGGTATCAGGTAGCGACTCACCTTTCGAAACGGACGAATAGCGCACCTCATTGATCGGGATG
>DASQQR010000497.1:0-9344 GCA_035643335.1 Anaerolineales bacterium | reverse complement strand
TCCCGAGTCGATCGTCAGCGAGAGTGTCAAACGAGTGCGAGCCCAGGTTGGTGATGAAAAAGCCCTGGCCGCAGTCAGCGGCGGCGTGGATTCCAGTGTGGCGGCTGCGCTGGTGCACAGGGCCATCGGCGACCAGCTGGTAGCGGTTTTTGTAAATAATGGCTTGCTGCGGCAGGGAGAGAGCGTTCAGGTGGTGCAGGCTTTCCGGCACAATCTGGGCGTAGAGCTGGTCGTCGTAGACGCCGAGGAGCAGTTCCGGCGAGCTTTGCGGGGAGTCGGTGATCCAGAGGGCAAGCGCCGCGTGATCGGCGAGACCTTCATACGGGTATTCGAGGACCAGGCGCGCAAGTTGGGGCTGCCTCACTTTCTCGTCCAGGGCACGATCTACCCGGACGTGGTTGAATCCAGCGCCCCAGATCGCGCTCAGGCTCAACGGATCAAGACCCATCACAACGTGGGCGGCCTTCCCGAGGAGATGGATTTCGAATTGGTCGAGCCGCTGCGCTATCTGTTTAAAGACGAGGTACGGGCCGTGGGCGAAGAGCTTGGACTGCCCCTTGAGCTGGTCTGGCGCCAACCCTTTCCGGGGCCCGGATTGGCGGTGCGCTGTCTGGAGCAGGTCACCCGCGAGCGCCTGGACAGGCTTCGAGCCGCGGACGCGATCCTGACCGAAGAGCTGGAGGCGGCCGGCCTGCTGCGCATGGAAAAATGGGCCGGGAGAACCCAGGGCACGGCTCAGGCCTTTGCGGTTTTGCTGCCTGTGCGCTCAGTGGGAGTGATGGGCGACCAGCGCAGCTACCAGGAGGTGATCGCGCTGCGGGCGGTCACCACCGAGGATTTTATGACCGCGGATTGGGCGCGCCTGCCCTATGATTTGCTGGCGCGCATCTCTAATCGCATCGTCAACGAGGTTGCTGGAATCAATCGCGTGGTTTATGATATAAGCAGCAAACCTCCAGCGACGATTGAGTGGGAGTAGTGAGGGACCGACAGAGAAAGGAGAATGCAGATGGAATTCGGTGAAGTTCTATCCCGAGCCTGGCAGGTCATCTGGAAACACAAGGTGCTGTGGATCTTCGGCATATTGGCGGGATGCAGCAATGCGAATGGCAGCAATGCGAGTCTTAGAAACTTGTTTCAGCAAAGGACTCCGCCCCGGACACCACAATTCTTCAACCAGTTCAATAACATTCCAAACTGGCAGATTGCCCTCATCATCGGGGCCATTGTTCTGGTGATCCTGATATTGGTCATCCTGGCGATCTTCCTCGGCACCGTGGGGCGCGTCGGATTGATCCGCGGTACACTGCAGGCCGAACAGGAGGCGACCCAGGTGATTTTCGGCGAACTCTTCAGTGGCAGCCTACCTTACTTCTGGCGGGTGTTTGGCCTCAATCTGATCGTCGGCCTGGCTGCCTTCTTTTTGGTGCTGATTCTCATCGTGCCGTTTACGTTGTTCGCGATTCTCACGCTTGGCATTGGGCTCTTGTGTATTATTCCCCTGATCTGTCTGGCGGTTCCCTTTTTCTGGCTGGTCGGCCTGGTGATCGAACAGGCGAACATCGCCATCGTGACTGAGGACGTGGGGATTATGGATGGCTTGCGGCTTGGTTGGAATGTTTTCCGGGATAATTTTGGTGCCGTTTTCGTCATGGGCCTGATCCTCTCCCTGGGGATCAATTTGATCGGTGGGTTCATCATCAGTATCCCTCTGGCGATCGTGGCTGCCCCGGCGATTATCAGCCTTGCTTCCGGAACCCAACCGGCTTTTGGGCGCGGCCTGCTCGTGGCTGCGCTGTGCTTTGTGGCTTATTTGCCCGTTCTGGTCATCTTGGGCGGGGCTCTACGGGCCTATATCGAATCTGCCTGGACCCTTACCTATTTGCGCCTGACCGGCAAACCTCGGGCCGTGGAACCCGTACCATCTGCAGCCTAGTTCCTGTGCTAAAATTCTGATATGTTCAACCCATCGCGCCGGTTCATCCTGGCGCTCCTCAGTTTGTCTCTGGTTTATCTTTTGGCCAGCGCCGGTCACGGGGCAGCACAAGAGGGGGGCCAGGTCAGGCTGGCCGCGCCGGAAACGGCAGGCTATCCCAAGATCAGCACCTATCTTGAGGTGCGAGATAGCCAGGGCAATTTTGTGCGTGGGTTGCAGAAAAGCGACGTCACGATTCTGGAGGATGACAGCCGGATTCCCGTTGCCCAGTTGGATGCCTTGCGCACGGGGGTGCAGCTGGTGGTGGCGGTAAATCCGGGGCCTGCCTTTGCGATTCGCAATATTCAGGGGGAAGCCCGCTTTGACTTTGTAAAGCAGTATTTATTGGACTGGGCTGACTCCCGGCTGGGATCCACCGAGGACGATTTAAGCTTCATGGCGAACGACAATCCGGACGCAACCCATCTGGCCGAGGTTAAGGATTGGATCGCAGCCCTGGAGGCCTACCAGCCGGACGCTCGCAATGCGGTTCCGGACCCGGATGTCCTGGCCCGCGCGGTTGACGTGGCGGCCGACTCAGCGGTAAGAGCGGGCATGGCTAAGGTGGTGCTGTTCGTCACTGCGCCCATGGAACCTGAAGCCGGGATTGCACTGCAGAGCATCGCCTCACGCGCCCAGCAGACGGGCGTACGCCTTTTAATCTGGCTGGTGGCTTCTACCGAAAGGTTTAGCTCGCAGGAGGCGAACCAGTTGAAGGATTTAGCCGGACAGACCGGTGGCGGGTACTTCGCTTACTCCGGATTGGAAGATATCCAGCCCCTGGAGGATTACCTCGAACCGTTGCGCAATACCTATTCCCTGGAGTATGTTTCCCGCATTACGACCAGCGGATCTCACCGATTGGCTGTCCAGGTAAGTGTCGATGGATCCAGCCTCGTTTCCGAGGTGCAGGAATTCAACCTGGACGTATTGCCTCCCAATGTGGCGTTTATCTCTCCGCAGTTGCAGATCGAGCGGGTTCACCCGCCTGAGAAAGAGGATTTGCAGATACTGGTTCCCCGGAGCCAAATCCTTGAAGTATTGATAGAATTCCCTGACGGCCATACGCGCCCGATCCAGCGTTCCACTCTATACGTAGATGGTGAGATCGCCGATGAGAACACGAAATCGCCTTTTGACCAATTCCAGTGGGACTTAAGCGCGTACGCCGATACAGCCCAGCATACCCTTAAAGCAGAGGTGGTCGATAGTTTGGGCTTGAGCGGGATGAGCATGGATACCCCCGTGCTGGTCAGCGTGAAATATCCCCCGCAAAATATCCTGGTCACCTTTTCCCGCAATCTTTCCTTGCTGGCGGGTGTGATTGTGGTATTGTCGGGCGCTGTTCTGATGCTGGTTTTGATCCGGGGGGGCCAGATCCGTCCCGGAATCCTGTTGCGTTGGCGTCGCCGGCGCAGGCGTTCCGATCCAGTTACCCAGCCCGTGAAGGTCAAGGAAGAGCCAAGAACGCAGCCCCGCTCGGGTTGGATCAACCGGCTGAACTGGACTCAGCGGCGGCTGGCTTCCCAGGCAGCGGCGTTTCTAACCCCTATTGGTGAGTCCAGCAGTGAAAACGGTTCTGTGCCGATATCGATCGCTCTGGATGAAATCAGCTTTGGCAGCGACCCTTCCCAGGTGTCGCAGGTAATCGATGATCCCTCGGTGGAAGGCGCTCACGCCCGGCTCGAGCGCAAGAAGGATGGCGAATACCGTCTGTCTGACCTGGGTTCGGTGGCAGGCACCTGGATCAACTATTCGCCGGTCTCCAGGGAGGGGGCGGTTTTGGAACACGGGGATTTGATCCATTTCGGCCGGGTGGGCTTCCGGTTTACGTTGAGAAATCCGGGGCACGTTCGCAAACCGGTGATCATACCGCAAGGACCTGAGTCTTGATCCCTGTAAAACGAGCGCATCTCCATATTGCTGCTACCACTCATCCGGGGAGGAAAGGCAAGAACAATGAGGATCGCTATGCGATATCTGCCCATAAATTGAGCCGGAGCGATCCGCGCTCATCCGTATTTGCCGTCATTGCGGATGGCGTGGGAGGGCACCGGGCGGGGGAAGTAGCCGCCGAGATAGCCGTGGAGACCATCAGCCGCGTGGTGGTGAACAGTAATGGAAAGCGACCTCTGAACATCCTTCGGGATGCCATTTGCCAGGCGGACCAGCAGATCTATCTGCAGGCCGAAGCCAATCTGGACCAGCGGGGGATGAGCACCACCAGCGCGTGCGCGTGGGTGATCGGCGATCGGCTCTTCATCGCCTCGGCCGGGGATTCGCGAATTTACTTACGGCGCGGGTATAGCCTGCACCAACTGACAACCGACCACACCTGGGTGCAGGAGGCGATCGATTCCGGCGCCTTGACCCCGGAAGAGGCTCAAAACCACCCCAATGCCCACGTGATTCGCCGTCACCTGGGTTCCAAACAGCCGGTGGTGCCCGATATCCGGCTGCGCCTTGATCCCAACGAGGAGGATGCGGAAGCGGAGGCCAATCAGGGTATGCGTTTGCAGCCTGGGGATCAGGTGCTCCTATGCAGCGACGGGCTGACAGATCTGGTCAGCGATGAAGAGATCGCGCGGATATTGGAAGGCCAAGATCGAGATGAAGCCCTCAAAGAGCTGGTAGATTTGGCCAACGACCGGGGTGGCCACGATAACATTACCATGGTATTACTTCAAATGCCGGAGCGTGGTGGCCGGGTCCCTGACTTCATCTCGCGGGATGGATCTTCAGCGCTGTTGTGGTTCATGATAGGATTTGGCTCTCTGCTCTTGCTGGGGAGTGTGCTGATCGGAAGTCTGTTCTGGGCACGGGAGCGGGTGGCTCCGGACCTGACACCAGCTGCCAGCCCGGCGCTCATTTTTCAACCGAACCTGTCGCCCAGCCAGGTGGTCATGCCTGGAATCTCCCCCACGGCAAGTGTATCCGGCCCGTCGACCCCAGCGCCGCCGAGTTCAGCGGAGCCCGGTATGGAGAGCACTCCGGTCATTCCGACTTACACGCCCTGGCCGACCTCCACGTCATTGCCTGAGTGAGCTGAGGTGATATGGCGGCCCTTCGGCGGTGGAGAGGGAGGCCTTGGCCGGGAGACCTCGGGGATCCAAGGGCATTGACAGCGTTCAGGGCGCTTGAACTGACTTAAGGCAGGTTGGCGTAGTAGACCTGGTTGCCGATGGCGAGGAAGATCGTGCGGCTGCTGCGGTTGATGGCAAACGAGGTGGCGGCTCCTTCCGGAAGGGAGTTGGAAGATTGGTATTGGCGCTGGAGTGTGAGCCGCACGCTGAAATGGTAGACGGCTTTCGAATCAGGTTCGAGCAAGTAGATCGAGGGGTCCGGCGGGGGTGAGAACTGGATTTCGGTGAATTGCGCATCCTGGATATGGGTTCCGCCCTCCATCCCGGGCCGTGGATCCGAAAAAGGGGCGGGCTCCTCGCAGCGGGTAGGGGATTCGGCTAACCCGCTGTAGGTGCAGGTGGTCAGATGGCCGTCACTGTGAAGAAGGTAAAGATCGTTGTGGTCAACGGTCAGGTCGATGACGTCGCGCATGGGCGGAATTTGGTCGCCGAAGAACAGGCGCGGTTGCTGGCCCACTTCCATGCCGCGGAAAATCCACACAGCATTGGTCAAGGGGTCCAGGATGTATAAATCGCCCGAATCCTGCGCGGCCGCTTTTGTAGATCCCCAATTGGTGTCTGGGGGGGCCATGGGCAGGGCCAGAGGAGCCTCGCCGGGGGTGCAGTAGAGCAAATTGCCGTTGGCGTCGATGCCCAAGATGGTGGCCTTGACGTCGCTACCTTTGGGCAGCGGAGCGATATCCACGATGGCACCCACAATATAACCGCCATATGGCCCCGGCCCGCACTGAAAAGTCGGATCCAGCACGTAGCCTTTACTGGTAAAAGTGGCCCTCAGCGCGAGCCCCTCGGCTGAATTCAGCAGATAGAGATCGTTATCGAGGCTGACCATGCGGCTGATTTTGGCGGTATCCTTCAGTTCACTGGTGAGCGCCAGCTGGTAATCCAATCGTTCCACGTAGTTCAGGGAGTCCAGCGCTCCCTGGGCCTGGGAGCGGAGGGCTTCAGATTCCTTCGTGGTCTGGTACGCTTCCGCCTGGTCCAGGTATTTGAGCGCCACCCCCCAGACGAGGCGTAGTTCCTGAGGGTCTTCAATTTGCTGAGCCTGTTGAGCAGCCTGTAGCGCCTGGGCGAGGTAGATCTGGTGCTGTGCAGCCCGCCCGCGCTGGAAATATACCAGGCTGGCGATCGTCACGACGACTACCGGCACGGCGATGGCGATGAAGGCCATTGTAGCCGGGGGGATCGTGAACAGGCTCGAATCGGGCAGCATGCGCCCGGCCAGGCTCCCGGTTCCAATGGCGAGTCGCCGGCCGGCCTGCCCAAAGGCACGGCCAATGCTGGCAAGCGCGCCGTACAGCGGCCCCAAATCGGGTTTAGGTATCGACGGCGGCTGCAGGTGTTTTTGCGCTTCTGGCTTCGCAGCGGCTGTCCCGGGGCTGGTCCCAATGCTCTGACTGACTCCGGCGGTTTCGCGGCCTGGCCGGTGGGGCGCCTGCGCCGCCGAAGCCGGGGAGAATGGCTCCTGAGTCGCCCCTCCTGAGGCTGACCGGAAGGGCTGTGCGGAACCTGGTCGAAGGGCCTCCTCCGGGCTGGGCACTGAAGGAGTCTGTGGCTGCGGAGCTGCCCCGGTTTTTCTTCCCTCCGCGGGCACAACAGGTTCTTCATGGGTGATGGCGGGCGGTTCAAGCGAGACCGGCTTTGGCCTGGGCGCATGCACTGGACGAAGGAGGTGAATCTTATGCTTGCCCTTTTGTGCCTGGATCAGCACCGCTTCCAGGTCAGGGGTGGCCTGAGTGAGCAGCCGGCGCCGCAAACTTTCCGGGCCCTGGCGAGAGGCGCTCTGCAGGGTGGCTGGCGTCCACACGGAAGGGGGCTCCGGGCTCAAGATCAGGGTATCATTTACATTCAGCGCAGTTTGAGAATACTTCACAGACACGGTGCGGCTGAGCCCTAAACCCCGGCCTGCCAGGGTTAAGTCGCAGATATGATCGGTTGCTCCGGATGTGACGACGAAAGCATGCGCCGGGCCAGATTGCGCCAGCCAGAGCCGGCCCGAGCGCAATACAACCTGGCTGAGCAACCCGATGGACTGTTTCCCGGCACTGGTGTTGCGCAAATTGCGATCCAGCAGATATTGGTTTAGCGCTTCGGCCACGCTGCGCTGGGCAGCGGTTACCGAGCCGGATGTTTTGTAATAGGTCTGGGCCAAGCGGCCGAGGAGCTTATTCACCTGTTCGCCGGGGAGCGGGGCGTTTCCGCTGAGGGTCAGGTAGAGAATCAGCCAATCACGGTCACGGCCGCGGGCTGCACCTCTGGGTGGCCTGGCAATATAAAGGCCCGGAAGCGAGCCTTGATCTCCTCGAGTAAATCCAAGCAGCGGAAGTAAGATCAGATCGAATGATGAAGTCATATGTAAGTGTGCTCTGCCACGTAAAGCAAGATCAGATTACTGATTATACTGGTAAAATGCGTGAAGGCAAGCGGGCCCATATCTTTCAATTTTGCCAACAAAGTGAGGTTATGCAACTAAAAGTCTTGCGGACTCCTTCGGAAATGGATCAAAGAGCGGAAGAATGGAATGAGCTACTGTCCAAGAGTGCAAGTCGTGTGCCATTTTTACGTCACGAGTATTTGAGCACCTGGTGGCGGACTCTTGGGGGCGGGGAGTGGGCCCGGGGAGAATTGTACGTGGTGACCGCGGCCGAACCAGATGGATCCTGGAGCGCGATTGCCCCCCTATTCTTCACGGATAATCGAGACGCTGAACCGGCACTGATGCTGTTGGGCAGCATCGAGATCTCGGACTATTTGGACCTGATCGTCCAGCAGAATCATACGACCGGATTTATCGAGGCGTTACTGGCTCACCTGGACGGGCCCCAGGCACCCGCCTGGAAGGTCCTGGACTGGTATAACATCCTGGAAGACTCGCCAACCTTGCCGGCCCTGAAAGCGGCCGCCGAGAGGCGTGGGTGGGAGTACGCTCAAGAGCGCCTGCTGCCGGCGCCGTGTGTGCCTTTGCCGGGCGATTGGGAGGCCTATCTGGCGGGCCTTGACAAGAAGCAGCGGCATGAAATCCGGCGCAAAATGCGCCGGGCCGAAAGCCACGACCCACCGGTGCGCTGGTATGTTGAACAGGATGAAGGGAGATTGGATGCCCAGGTGGAAGCATTCATGAGCCTAATGGCGCAGGATATTGAGAAAGCGTCCTTCTTGACGGCAGTGATGCGTACCCAGATGCGCGCCTCAGTGCATGCTGCTTTTCGAGCAGGTTGGCTGAAACTGGCCTTTCTTGAGGTCGGCGGAGAAAAGGCAGCCGGCTATCTTAACTTTGACTATGCCAACCGGATCTGGTTGTACAACTCGGGTTGGGATCCCCGGTTCGGTGAGCTTTCGCCGGGATGGGTATTGCTCAGTTACCTGATGCGCTGGGCGAACGAAAACCAGCGCGAGGCGTTTGATTTTATGCGCGGGGATGAAGATTACAAGTACCGCTTTGGGGGCATCGATCGCTTCGTGGCTCGAGCTGTGGTGCGCCGGTGATCGTTCCGGGGTTCAGCGCAATACCAAACGCGGCATGCCGAAGCCCCCGATCTTGACGTCTTGGGGATTTTCGGGCCAGATTCCTGGGATGGTGGTCCCGCATTCGGGGCAGGTCCCCTGGGCAGTAATGTGGTAATCCTCGATCACGTAACCATAGCGTTTGACCAGCCTGGTCTGGCAGTTGGGACAGAAAGTATGCTCGTATTCTCCCACCTGCCCTGGCAAGTTGCCAGCGTAAACGTAATTTAAGCCGGCCTCCTGGCCGATCTCAGCCGCCCTGCGCAGCGTGTTCATCGTTGTAGCGGGCGGACCGGTCATCTTGTAGTCGGGGTGGAAGGCGGTCACGTGCCAGGGGATGTCGCGGGACACCGAGGCGATAAAGCGGGCTGCGTCCATCAGCTCCTCGGTGGAGTCGTTGAATCCTGGCACGATCAGGGTGACGATCTCTGTCCATAGACCGGCGGCGTGAACCATGCGGATGGTGTCGAGCACGTGATCCAGGACACCGCCCAGCTTGCGGTAGTGGCGGTCCTGCATGCTTTTCAGGTCGATCTTATAGCCGACGATATAGGGCTTGATGTAGTCAAGCACTTCCGGGGTGGCATTGCCGTTGGAGATGTAGACGCATTGCAGGCCTGCTTTTTTGGCCTGCTGGAAGATCTCGGCAGCCCATTCCGAGGTAATCAGAGGTTCGTTATAAGAAGAGGCAACGACACCCGCGCCGGCGCTCAGGGCGTAAG
>DASQQR010000496.1:0-2179 GCA_035643335.1 Anaerolineales bacterium | reverse complement strand
AGATGTTCAAACGCACTCAGGCATTCCTCCCACAAGGAGTGAGTCGCCGCCAGACGGGCCTCCTGGGGTAGATATCCGATGGTAAGATCACGCGCCCGATTTACTATCCCTTCGCTGGGCTCGTCCAATCCGATCAGGATGCGCAATAAGGTAGTCTTGCCGACGCCATTCGGCCCAACGATGGCAATGCGTGCCGCGTACGGCACACTTAACGAGATATTGAAAAAGATATCATCGGGCCCAAACGACTTGGCCAGGTTAGAAGCATTGATCAGTGACATAAGGCTATATTTGGCACCTTTTTTGCAACAAACAGCAGCGTTCTATTTTACCGTGCCTTGGGCATCGATGAATGGATCGTTGGGAATTGCCGTGAAAAGAATAGATGAATAATCCTGCATGTTATAATAGCGCCTTAGATTCTTTAAAAACCGGTGAACTGTTCATTAATCTGGCAAAAGTATGGAGCAAATGGGCACGTCTGCCAGGTCGATAGCAGCAACCTAATCCAATCGAGCATGCGTATATGGAGCAGAAAAACAACTTAGAAACTAAATCGAGGTCAGCGTCCAACCCCAATATCTTGTTGTTGGGACTGGTCGTTGGCTTTGTATTCCTGGCGATTGTCACAGCGCTGGCAACCTTCAATTTTGTGCGCAATTTCGTGGCTTCGTGGGATATCACAGACTTACCAGGGATTGTGGTAAAGTCTCGCCCCACCGCCACATCTAATAACCCAGGAGAAAACTTGCCAGTCGTAGAGGACCAGCCGTCTCTGCCTCCTGCGGCCGTTCCAACGCCCGGACCCTGGGATGGCGCCAGCCGGGTTAGCCTCCTGGTTATGGGTCTGGACTACCGCGACTGGGAGGCCGGAGAAGGCGCGCCGCGCACCGACACAATGATTTTGCTCTCGGTCGATCCGCTGACGAACACGGCCAGCATGCTCTCCATTCCCCGGGACCTGTGGGTGAATATCCCCGGCTTCGAGCCAAACCGGATCAATACCGCTTACCGCTTTGGCGAGATCTACGACATGCCAGGGGGAGGCCCTGGCCTGGCGATGAAAACTGTAGAGCAGCTGCTGGGGGTGAAAATCGATTTCTACGCTCAGGTAGATTTCTCGGCCTTCGAACGCTTCATCGACGAAATCGGGGGAGTCAAAATTGATATTCCCCATAGGATCAAATTAGATCCGATTGAGGGCGATTCGAAAGTGTTGAAAGCGGGTGTGCAGGTATTGCCCGGAAACCTGGCTCTGGCTTACGCTCGAGCGCGCTACACTAAAGGTGGGGATTTCGATCGTGCTCAGCGCCAGCAGCAAGTTATCATGGGCATTCGTAACCGCATCTTAGAAGAAGAGACCTTACTTGGCTTGATCCGGAAGGCGCCAACTTTATACAACGAACTTTCTTCAGGCGTGCATTCAAATATGACCCTGGATCAGGCGGTCAAGTTGGCGTGGATGGCCTCTAAGATCCCCGAGGAGAATATCAAGCGGGGAATTATCGGAACGCAGCAAGTCACGCTAAACAAATCTCCTGAAGGAGATGACGTCCTCAAGCCCAGACCCGAGCAGATACGAATTTTGCGTGACGAGATATTCACCGATAATGGCCCAGCCAGCCCGGCAGCAGCGAACGCTGACCCGCAGGAGTTGATGAAGGAGGAGGAGGCCAGCGTCACGATCTTCAATGGTTCAAGCACACCTGGCCTGGCATCTCGCACGACAGATTTCTTGAAATCCGAAGGCATCAATGTCATGGAACCGGCGGATGCTCCGGAGCCTTACTCCTACACCACTTTGATTTCTTACACCGGAAAACCTTACACCATCAAATATCTGATGGATCTGATGGACATCTCTCCGAACCGGTTATACCTGCGCTATGATCCCTCCAGCCAGGTGGATATGGTGCTTTTCCTGGGCTATGACTGGGCCAACAACAATTCAATGCCATAAAGCATGTACCAACACCAGAAGTTTGACTCGGAAACGAAATCCACTCCGCCGAATTGGTTATTAATCAGCCTGGCGGTTGCCTTCGTGATCGCGGCGAGCGCTACAGCGGTGTTGACCTTCTTCGCGGTGCGGGATTTCGTCGTCTCCCGAGGGATCAAAGGTGTTGCGGGCATCAGCCCCAGCTCAGAACAAGAAACCTCTCCAAACACGTCAGGAGTT
>DASQQR010000495.1:0-6246 GCA_035643335.1 Anaerolineales bacterium | reverse complement strand
GGTATCGAGCGGGAATCCAAGCAATTCTCCCATGGACATGCGACTGTGTTCGTTGGTAGGGCTGAAGTACTCGACCTGCTAAGCCAGCTCGTGAATAAGTCACTAGTGGTAAAAGAACCTTCGGCTGGGGAGAAGACCCGGCATCGTATGCTGGATAACATCCGGGAATACGCACAAGCGAGGCTCAGGGACTCGGACGAACACAATTGGGTCAGGACAAGGCATCTTGACTTCTTTATCCGACTGGTGGAATCGGCTGAACCCGAGCTTACGGGTCCAGACCAAGACAGATAGGTTCATCGTTTAGAGCAGGATTATGATAATATCAGGGCGGCGATCGCCTGGGCGATCAATGGAAATCAGGACCCAGATAAGGGTCTACGCCTGGTTGGATCGCTAAAACCGTTCTGGGACACGCGTGGCTCGCTCAGCGAAGCGCGGCATTTGGCCAAATCGGTGCTCTCTCAGGCCGGAGATCAGCGACGCTCTCTGGCAGGCGCGAAAACCTTGCTGTTAGCAGGCCGGTATGCAGTTGAACAAGAAGATATGCTCGAAGCGGATGCGTATTTGCAGGAAAGCCTCGAGATCTGCCTGGAAATTGGTCCGGCTGCTGAACCTTTGCTGGCAAGTGTGCTGGTCTCGCGGTCGATTCAGGCATTGGTACGCAAGGATTTCGAAAGCGGGATTTCCCTCATGAAGGAAAGCTTGAAAATCCGGCGAGCGCTTGGCGACCCCGGGGGAACTGCTAATTCACTCGCTATGCTGGGTGAATTAGCCTCAAGTCTAGGAAATTTAAGTGAAGCTCGCGCTTTCTGGCTTGAAGCATTGGAATTCGCCAAGATTGCAGGCGAGAAACGGATTACTGCGATTATAGTTGGCAGCCTCGGCGAAGTTTCAGAGAAAATGGGCGCTTTCGACGAGGCTCTTAACTTCTACACACAGAGCCTTCCAATCGCCCAGAAGCTGAGGGACTATTACCTTGCAGGAATAAATTTATTTGCTTTGGCGAGCGTAAAAGTCTCTCAAGGATCCGGAACAGATGTGGAGGAGGCGATAAAGATTTTCGGAGCGGCTAAAACCCTGCACCGAAAATACGGTGCCCGTTTGAGCGGTATCGGTAATTACGAAGAAATCGAAAGGAAAATCCCGTCCTTACGGGAGAGCCTGGGCGAGGAATTTTTTGAGGCTGCATATGCAGAAGGGGAAGCGATGGATTTTGATCAGGCGGTGGCTTTTGCTTTATCGCAGACGGAATTCGATTAGTTGGGCAGGGTCACAGTTTAGCCGGCTGCCCCTTCCGACCGCTAGGGACAGGTTCTTGGGGAGGTGGGCTAGCCGATGGGGGGTGGTGGAAACCTCCCGAAGGTTAGAGGGTGGATTGATGGCGAGGATCTGTTGCCTGAAGAGGGTTCTGGCCGGCGAGGTTTATGATGAAACCTTCGGGAGGTGGCATGGGTGGTGGCGGAAACCTCCCGAAGGTTAGAGAGTGGATTGATGGCGAGGATCTGTTGCCTGAAGAGGGTTCTGGCCGACGAGGTTTACGATGAAACCTTCGGGAGGTGGCGTGGGGGGTGGCGGAAACCTCCCGAAGGTTAGAGGGTGGATTGATGGCGAGGATCCGTGGCCTGAAGAGGGTTCTGGCCGGCGGGGTTTATGATGAAACCTTCGGGAGGTGGGATTGAAGATGGTGTAAAATTTGATGGGGAGGGAAAGATGCCGTATCGAGCTAATGAATTCGCTCAGGGTTGTTATTATCATGTTTTCAACCGTACGTTGAACGGGGAGGTGCTTTTTCGCAATCCGGGTAATTATATTTATCTCACTCAGTTGATGCGACGATATAAGCAAAGGTATCGTGTGTCCATCATCGCTTATTGCCTGATGCCAAATCATTATCATTTCCTGCTGCGCCAAGATGCAGAGCAGCCGCTCCACGAGTTCATGAGGGTCCTGTTTAACGGTTACGTACAGGCCTATAATGCCTGGTGGGGGCGAAGAGGACCTCTTTTCGAAGGACGGTTCCACCATATGCTCATAGATGAAGATGAGTACTTTCTTCACCTTTGTCGGTACATTCATCTCAACCCTGTCAGGGCAGGGCTTGTGTCCAAGGTCGAGGATTGGCCATTTTCGAATTTTCTCGAGTGGGTCAATCAGGAGGAGGATGGTTTGGGAGAGGTGGGGTTTTTGCTGGATTATTTTGCCGATCCTGAGGAGTATCGAGGATTTGTTCAGGATTATCAAATGGGCAGGGAGGCTGAGAAGGGGGTTCAGAGGTATATGCTGGATTAGCTCGGGGGATCAAACCTCCCGAAGGTTAGAGGTTGGATTTGGGGTGGGGAGCTGTGGCCTTAAGAGGATTCGAGCCGTTTGTGTCAAGGATGAAACCTTCGGGAGGTGGGCTGATGAGGGCTAAACTTCCCGAAGGTTAGAGGTTGGATTTGGGGTGAGGAGCTGTTGCCTTAAGAGGGCTCAGGCCAGCGGGGTTTATGATGAAACCTTCGGGAAGGGGCGTGGGAGGAATTAGATCAGCGACTAACACTCGCTGTAGCCGCAGGCGTAGCATTTGCGGCAGCCTTCTTCGTTAACAAGGGCGGCCTGGCCACACTCGGGGCAGAGGTCTCCGATCTTAAAGAGGGCCTGTTCGCTGGAGAGGCCGGCTAATGGCCGAGAACCATTATTGCGCTCTTCGGCAGCGCCCTCAACCTTCCCCTGGGAGCTATTTTCGAGGTATTCCTGCAGGGCCTGGGCCACGCCATCAGGCAGTGAGCGCACCCGGTTGGGGCCAAATCCCAGCGAGCGGCCGCCGCCGATACCTGAGAGCTGGCGCCAGACTTCCTTGAGGCGGTCGCGGGGGGCCACGGGCGAGGCCAGGCGCAGGATGTATGAGATCAGCCGGCCAATGGCCTCCGAGACAGCGGCGGTATCCGAGCCCGCCTTGGCCGTGTTCACGAAGACTTCAAATGGCTGCTCGCCACCATTCTCGTTAATGGTCACAAAGGTTTTGCCCAGCGGGGTGCTGATGGTGTAGGTGTAACCAGGCAGTTTGCGAGGGCGAGGTTTCTTCGTATCGTGCCAGATGGCCATCTGTTGCGGTTCCGGCCCGGCCGCGGCAGCCTCTTTTCCCTTCACCGTAGCCTGGGTCTCCAAAACGACTTTCTGGCGAGTGCCGGTTACGTAGACCGTTATGCCCTTACAACCCAATTCCCAGGCTAACTGGTAGGCCGTGGCGACATCCTCTGGGGTGGCTTCCGCCGGGAAATTAATGGTTTTGGAGATGCTGTTATCCACGAAAGCCTGCATGGCAGCCTGCATGCGGACATGTTCCTCAGCAGTGATATCTTGCGAAACGACAAAAGTGTGGCGGATGTGCTCCGGAATATCCGAGAGATCCTGGCAGGTGCCGTGGGCCATGACGTGATCGACGATAGCCTGGCGCGAACCTTCATCCAATCCCGCGGCGATCAAAGCGCTTTCAAAAAGCGGACTGGTATAAGCCAGCTGCAGGTCCTCGCCGTTATCGTTAACGTGGCGGACATAGGCCAGAGCAAAGACGGGTTCGCAGCCATAGCCTTCACAGCCTGCCACCGTAGCGATCGTGCCAGTGGGGGCAATGGTGGTCTGAGCCGCATTGCGAATGCCGTGTGCCCGGATGCCGTCCGAGACGAGATTCCAATCCAGGTCTGGCCGGTTCCAGTCGCGAGTATAGGGATCCAGGGGCTTTGGAGTCCCCCATTGGAGATTTTCAGGATCATAAATCGAACCGCGAATGGCTTCAAAGGGACCGCGTTCTTCCGCTAGATCGATGCTGGCGAGCATAGCGTGATAGCGGACAAATTCCACCAGCTGGGCGGCAAACTCCTGCCCTTCTTCAGATCCATAGCGGATGCCAACGTGGTACATCAAGTCGGCCAGGCCCATGACGCCCAGCCCGATCCGCCGGGCACGGCGGGCAGCTTCTTCGAGCTGCGGTACGGCGGGCACATAGGCATTGGCTTCGACAACATCATCCAAGAAACGCGTGGCGAGAACCACACTGTCGCGAAGCTTTTCCCAATCCACGGTACCGTCCGGACCGAGGTGCTGGGCCAGGTTGACAGACCCCAGGCAGCAGTTCTCGTAGTTGCCCAAAAATTGCTCACCGCAGGGGTTGGTGGCCTCGAGTTGGTAGAGGTGGGGCACCGGATTAGAGCGATTGGCGGCGTCCAGGAAAAGCATGCCGGGTTCACCGTTGTGATGGGCCTGTTCGACGATCTGATTAAATATGTCGCGGGCGCGTACAGTTTTGGAAACTTTTACGGGTATGCCCGCTTCTTCAGCCTGTTCCAGGGTACCATTAAAGCCAGAATACTCCGGAGAACTGACATCCGGAAAGCGCAGACCCCACGTTTCGTCACGCTCGGCGGCTCGCATGAAGGCGTCGGTGATGCCAACGGAGATGTTGAAATTGGTTATGGCTTTCTCATCCGTCTTACAGGTGATGAACTCCTCGATATCGGGATGATCCACGCGCAAGACAGCCATATTGGCGCCCCGGCGCGTGCCGCCTTGAGCGATCTCTCCAAAAGCCTTATCATAAACGCGCAAAAAACCTACCGGACCGGTGGCCTGGCCCGCAGAAGACTTTACCAGGGTACCATGAGGGCGCAAACGGGAAAACGCAAAACCATTGCCACCGCCGGTCTGCTGGATCAGGGCGGCGTCGCGCAGGGTCTGGAAGATACCGGCCGAATCTCGGCCCATATCATCGCTAATGGGAAGAACAAAGCAGGCAGCCAGCTGGCCAAGGGGCGTGCCGGCACCCGTAAAGGTGGGCGAATTGGGGAAAAAGCGTCGCGCCGCCAATAACTCATAGAATCTCTCCGCGACCGGAAGAACATCCTCCACCCAAACCTCTTCAGCGTTAGCGACGTGATAGGCAACCCGCCAGAAGGTCTGTTCCACCGTCTCCATGGGTTGCCCATCGCTGCCGCGGCGGGAGTAACGCCGGACGAACACTTGCCGGGCGTTCTCAGTCAGATCCACTTTTTGGACGTTCGGGGGAAGATCCGGCGTAGGCAGCAGACCGTGCCGGCCCGCTTGCGTCGAGGAATCCTTCAACATGAAATTCACTCCTTAATCAACCAATATAATTGTGAGGGTTTGATGTGTGGTGGTGGGCTCCACCCACCACCACACATCAAACTTATCCTAAGAAGGAACGGCGCGCTGTTCACAGCCTCCCGAGTAAGTTCCTGAGGAAGAGATCAACCCTCTAGCAGATGATCAATTTCCGTTCGAATGGAACGAAGATCGTCAAGACCCAAATAAACAATGGCGTAGCGAATGTAGGCAACTTGATCCAGCTCTTTCAAGCCGGCGATAACCATATCCCCCACAATCCTCGAGGAGACTTCAGCGCGGCCCATGGCCTGGAGGGCAGCTTCGATTTCACCGACGAGCCGGTCGATATCGGCCGCGGAGACAGGGCGCTTGGCACAGGAAATGCGAATGCCACGAGCCAGCTTGTCACGGTCGAATTCTTCCCGAGTGCCGTCTTGCTTTACGATCAACGGGGTGGCCAAGATGGCGCGTTCATAGGTACTGAAGCGTTGGCCGCAATGGCTGCATTCTCGCCGGCGACGTACCCCGCCACGCGTGTCATGGGAAGTGTCAACTACCCTGGATTGATCGTTCTGACAATAAGGACAGCGCATTCCAGCCCCGTTGCATAGAAGGGTGAGCTCAAATGTCCTCAGCGGGTTTGGGTGACACCGCATAGAACAAATGTTGCCGCCACATATAGGGGCAATCATATCTTCAACCCATATATATGGCAGTACAGAGGTTCTAATTCTAGCACAATCCTATCCAGATTGCAAGGGGGGAGAGCGCCGTTTTGACCTTAAAATTTTGTAAGGTGGGCCAGATCGATGGCACGACAGTGCAACTGTCGCCCCAACAGGGGAAGGGAGGGGCCGACAGTGCGACCGTCGGCCAACCGGGGAGCCGGCCAACGAGGGAAGGGGGGACGACAGTGCAACTGTCGTCCAACGAACGGGGAATAGAGCCGAACACAGATCACCGGGAGGAGGACCGGTGATCTGTGTTCGATACCGATAAATCTGATGTCGTCTTTCAGCGGGCGCGGTTGCGCAAGAAAGTCGGAATATCCAAATCTTCGGTGTTGAAAGTACGCGGCTGAAATTCGGGCGGTTTGCTGACATTGGCGGCTGGTAGGTGCTGTTCATTTGTCTCGGGCTTGCG
>DASQQR010000494.1:0-8226 GCA_035643335.1 Anaerolineales bacterium | reverse complement strand
AATAGGATCAAGATAATCAGCAAAATCGTTCCAAATGTCATGATATTCTCCTTTCATTCAGAAGGGTGACCCCGTATTTTGGGGGTCATCGATCGATACTGCCAATATAATCATGATCCATGTTAGCCACAATGGGGAATGTTCCTGATCCGAGGTAGGGAAATCCCTAGCTTCTAACTAGATGTTGTCATCCTTGAGGCCGGCAGCCCGACAAAGGAAGGGATGCAGAAGGAGCGCCTGGAGGAGGACGATATCCTCACTTCGGCAAGGCAAACTCATGGTATAGAGCGTCTTGACCAGATCAAGTATGCAGTCTTAGAACGCAGCGGTGGGATCAGCATCATCCCGAAGCAGAAGAGTTGAGTCTGTAACCCAAATATTTTTGGACAACAAGCATTACAAGGATGAGATATTCTATCCTCTCGAATTTAAATTCTTGAATGCGGGCGATGCCCTCTGCAAAGATTCGCTGGCAGTGGGAGGATAACCGATCGATTGGAAGCGACTCAGCCGCAGCGGAAAACTCCTGCAGCCCCATCTCCAGTTCCCCCCTGGCAAAAAGTTCTACGGCGCGTTCGAACTGGAGGATCAAATCCTGCTGATCGGGAAGTTTGCGGTTGAGGGCACGTCTCGAGTTTTCTACCTGTTGGGCAAGCGCAGTGCCCGGCTCAGCGGCCAGGCTGCGGGCCAGATGGATATAGTCCGTTTCCGCATCTAGCAGGCGCGCCAGGGATAGGCCAATCTCTTTCTGGCTGCTCGGGTAGCGGTCCTGGTAGAGGATTTCTAACAAGTCCGGCGTCGCCTGGGTGGCTTTAAGCTTGCCCAGGGCAGAAGCGAAGGCAACCTTCAGGCCCATGTCGGCCTCGTCCCGGATGGTTTTGAGCAGCACGGGAATGCTCTCTGTGTCCCCCAGGCTACCCAGGGAGCGGGCGACATGCGCCCGAACAGAACGGTAGCGGGAGGCCTGGAGAGTACGTCGCAGGGCGGGAAGAGCGTTTCCGTTACCAATCCTTCCAAGAGCCCAGGCAGCCATCATGCTCAAGGCGGGATCGTTGCCCTCCAGCACCTCTACCAGAGCATTGACCAGGCGTTGATCCGGGCTGTGGCGGGCAATAGACACGAGCGCCTCGAAGCGCACGTAGAAACGCGGATCATCCAGGGATTCCATTAATTCGTTAACTGTAAGCGGGCTGCGGGATTTGCCGAGCAGCTCGGTCACCGCCACAACGGCGGGTTCTTCCCGGGCAAAATAAAAGCGAATGAGCGAGTCGACTGCCAGGAGGGGGTTGCCATGCATGAAAAGACCGGCGAACTGGCCGATGCCCATTTCGCGCTCCGTCTGTATGGAATGCAGGATAAGCACGCTCAACAGCGGCAGCAGAAAACCCATGGCAAACAGGATTGTGAAAGACCCGATCTGCAGGCCGAGAAACTGGCCCTGCAGCCCGGAAAAGACATCCAGCAGCCGGCCGCCGAATATGGCGCTAAATCCGCCGATCAGGCCCATCCAGGCGTTATATTGAGAAAGATAGCTGGCTTTGTTGTCGGCAGGCACCATGCTGACGAACAGCAGTCGTCCGGAACCGATCCCCCAGCCGCTGCCGGCCACTCCCTGCAACAAGGCGATCTACATGGCCACCGGTAAGCTCAGCGGCATCTGGCGCGGCATCAGGTACCACCAGACGGACAAGGTGGAAATTAGCAGCAGCCCCGTGAGAGCGATCGGCTTGCTGCCGTAGCGGTCGGCCAGCCAGCCCCAAAAATAACTAGAGAGAACGCTGCCGATCAGACCACCGGTCTGTAAAAATACCACGTTGCCCGGGCTCAAACCGACCATTTCTTGCATATACAAAGGTAAGAAAGCAAATACCGGTGCGGTTGCCAGCGTCATCAGGCCGAGAGCACCCATATAACGCAGAAAGCGGCGATCGCGCAAGGGAATGAGCAGCTCCCGCTGCCTTGGCAAGGGAGATTTTCCCCGCGGGGTCGGAGCGCCGCCGGGAATATGCGCAGCCAGGTAGATCGAGGTCATACCAAACAGGATCCCAAGGCCGAACAGGATGGAATAACGTTGCAGGCCCAAGGGACGGTTAAGAATATAGCCAGCAGCGCTTACGGCGAGCAATCCAGCCAAACTGGCAACTATGCTGCTGTTAGCCGAATACTTGCCGCGAATATCACCCGGAATATATTCTTGCTGCCAGGGTAACAGGGCGGTCATGGCAGATGCCCGGCTGGCGGCAAAAGCGATGGTGATGGCGGAGACATAGAGCAGCACCGTGCTCGAGCTGAAGCGTGCGGCGATCAACGGAATGAACAACAGGCCGGCGGCGAAAAAAGTGCGCAAGCCGAAGGAGTACAAGAAAGTGCGCTTATAGCCCAAGCTGGCCACCTGGCGGTTGATCAACAGTGACAGCAGACCCAGGAAGGGAAAAACCGCCAGCAGAAAACCGATTTCGGTCTTGTTTAAACCCAGTTCATTCAGAAAAAGAACGAACGCCGAGCCGAAGAAGGTTAGCTGGATGAAAAATGTGTTTGCGATATCATAAGCCAGGCTCCAGGGAATGGCGCGCAGCTTATCAAACCTGGTTGGCTCCGCGGCGGCGACGGAGATTTCATGACCGGTAGAGACTTCCTGCATAAAAATGCCTCAAGAGGGCAATATCCAATTCAAATAAACGGATATTTTACCACCGATGGAGAAAGAGAAAACTGGGGAGACCGTGTGCAGCTCAGCATGGTCTCCCCAGTCATTTGCCGGTCAGGCAGTTTTGGCAGGCTAGAGATCGTCAGGAGGTAAAGTCGGCCCAGAAGACGTCAATGCCCTGGGCCCAATCTGGGTCTTGCGTCGGGTCAGGAAGTTCTTCCACGCTGGGGAAGCTGGGCGCCTGCTCCAGGTCGGCTTTGTCGGCGCCAGCCGTGAGGATGAACATATTCAGATCCACATCGAACCGGACCGCATTCCACGGAAGCGGGATGACGCGATCGTCACCGAAATCAAGCAGACCGCCCGGCGAAAATACGACGTGAGTGAACTGGCCAGTTGCGGTGTCGATGATAATCTCCACCACAGGGCCAAGGTTTTCACCGCCCACACCCTGCAGCCGGATACCGGAAACCGACTGGATCACGGCCGGATTGGCAACGGTGGTGGGAGCCACCGGCACCTGATCTGTCCAGAAGGCGATGATATCAGCATCCCAACCGGCGGCGGTGGTGTCCGGGATTTCGGGGAAGGCCGGAGCGCCAGCTAAGACATCCGGGGAGACGATCAGAGCAACTGCGGAGTTCTCGTCAGGGCAGATTTCCTCACCGGCCGCCACGCCGGGCCCCGGAGTGGCTGGCGAAGGCGTCCCGGTAGCTGCCGAGGTGGCAGCTGCTGACGGCGTTTCAGTGGCGGGCGTTGGGCTTCCTGCCGGTGTGGCCTCGAGCGTAGGCGTGCCAATCTCCTCGGGGGCAGCTTCTGGATTGAATAGATCAGTGGCACTCCAGGGAACGAAGACCAGGTCAGCTACGGCGGTTTCCGTGACCGCTTCGGTGGCGGCTATGGTCGCAGTGGGAGTGGCTTCTTCAGCCGGTGCTGCCCCAGATCGAACCAGCACATAGTGGACGGCTCCAGAGTCGCCGTCAAAGACCAAGCCTTCCACCTGGCCGATCTGCGCACAATTCTGGTCGAGGAGGCGGAACTCCAACAGCTGAGTCAGTCGCCAGGGTTGGTCCTGGGCGCCGGTTGGAGGCAGGACAGGCGTCCCCTCAGTGGGGGTTTCAGCGGGGGCTTGCGTCACTGCCCCTGCCGGCGTTTCTGTTTCTGCGACAGCAGGCGTTCCGGTCTCAGCCACACCAGGCGCGACGGTAGCGACCTCCGTCTCCGGAGTGACTCCGCCTGGCTCCTCGGTCAATTCGAGGCCAGGGGTTTCAGTTACTGTGGCCTCTTCTCCGCCGCAGGCCGATAGCAGCAGCCCGAATACAACGAGCAGCGTAAGAAACATGCTAAACTTCTTCATATGCAACACTCCTTTTTAACAAACGAGTAAAAGCAACAAACGGTCAGATCCGGCTGTTTTCAGGCAGGGTAGCATTAAAGATTGGGTTATTGAGCAGCGTTGAACAGGCCTTGGCCCTCCCCCTGGTTTCGAACCTGTTCGTTAGGCACTATTGGTGTATATGGTACTTCTCCTGAGGCTTCCTCTCCTCCTGGTGTTCCTTGCAGAAAGATTGAAAGAGCAACTCCAATCGCGCTGAGCTGTCATCCGGTACTTTTCGGAATATACTTGATAACCAGTGTAATTTCAATAAGGGAAATTCCTAGCTGTTAATCAGGGGAATCCCTACCATTCGAACCTTACCCTGAAGGTCCGGACCTGATAAGGATTAATTGCAGAGACCAGGCGCTGGCCTTCGAAATCCACGGGCTGTTCGTCTTCTTCCATAAAGTGGCAGGCTGCAGCCTTCGGGATGGCCTTGCCGGGATAAAGCAAGGAAGTCACGCTTTCGTCATCGTCGACGCCGCCCACCCGACACAACTGCCGGCCGCGGGCGCTTTTTTCCGCTGAAGTAGTCGTTGGTACTTCCTTGGGCACTCTTTCCGGCCGGTAGACCGATCAAATCGATATCCACCAGCAAGGCAGTCTCGGCCCAGGGGTGATGAGGCGCCCGGCCGATTCAACGATAAATGGGCTCCACGCCCGCTCACAGTTGCTTACTTGCTCTTCCTTGTTAACATCCAAGATGGGGGCCACAGTATACTGCCCGGCAACACCAGGTCGCCCCATGCATGCGCCAAAACCAGGTCGGGGCCGATCTGGGTATTGATCTGGCTCACCGAGCGACAACAAGCCAGGATGCTCACTATGTGTGGGCCGGGTAAACTCGAGCCGGGAGAAAATAAATGATCTGCTGTTGCCAGAAGCGGCCAGGCAGGTAGGTGCTCTTGCTTGGCTCTTTCGTGACCGGCTCTTACTGCTTCGAAGATTGGGTCTATGCCAATGATCTGATAGCCGTTTTCGGCCAGGGGTGAAAATGCCCTACCCGTACCGCAGCCAATGTCAATCGCCCATCGACGAAGACCGGGTTTCAACTCAAAAGCCAAATGTTTCACTGATTCGCATTTGGAGTTCAGAATGTCAAGCTCTTCTCGCATCCCAGAGCGGAGGCCCTGGTTTTCGACCTCGTGCAGAAGAGAGCTAGCGCGATTATAGCAATCCAACGCCCGCACCGGACGGAGGTTGAAGCGTTTTGGATGGGCGACGCATGTATCTCAGGCCGGTGGTATGGGTGGGTCTTGAGATCTCTGGGCTCGGGAATGCCGGCATTTGAATCCCGGTTCGGTGAAGGATTCGGCCTGTCTGACCCACCCTGTTTGCGTCGAACGACCGGATATCAACGTCCGGCGCGAAAGGGCGGGTCGGTGAGGCCTGGAGCTGCCGCGGCACGCCGGAAGTCGTCTTCACCAAGATGTACAGTCGCACGGCGCACACCTAGTTTTTCGGCGCTTCGTGCATCAGAGCCAGAGTGTTGCCGGCTGGATCTTTAAAGAACGCCATCCAGAGATCGTGATCTGCCATTTCGGCGACCACGTGCGGCTCATCTATAAATGATACCCCTTTAGCCGTCATCTCATGCACAGCAACGCGTATGTCTGGCGTTCGAAAGTAAAGAACGGAACTCGCCGGAGAGAACGACCCCGTCTCTGGCTTGCTGATGAACAGGCGAACGCCCGCGCAATCAAAAAACACCAAATCACCAAAGCGATACAGCTTGCGCAGCCCCAAAGTGTCTTGGTAGAATCGTTCCGCCACATCCACATCGTCGACCGTTAGAGACACCTGACCGATCCGCTTTAGATCAATCGCCACTTTTCTTACCTCCTGTGCTCGATAGGCCCATAGCATACCATTCAGCTGGATGCCTCCCAGAGTGAAGGGTGAGGCTCCCGGAATTGCCTCCGATTAGGGTCCCGGCCTATCAGTACATCTGTGTAGCATTCTTGGGTAGCGAGCGCACATGTTGCAAGTGGGCGCTCACTCTGCTATCATCGGTATGAGGATAATCAAAGCCAAAATGCCTCGCAACACGCGTGGCCGCCATCCTGAAAAGATTGCACATCATGTGGAGTGCTTCCCACGTACCCTCATAGCTGGCATCTGAATACGTCTTCTCAAGCATTGCCCAGAGGGCTGGCTCCAGGTAATGCTTGAGGTATTTTCCGTATTTGCCAGGGCTGCAGGTGAATTGAGTCTCCTGGCCGACATACCAAATGAGCATTTTCATGAGTTGCTCCCGGGCGGCCCGCTCGAATACGTATTTGGCATAGACTATTTCTTCTCTCCACAATCCTTTGGCAACGTAGGGGCATACCCACCAGAATTCATTACAACAGTCGGAGAACGCTTTGGCAGTGGGTGGTCTCGGACGATAGTCGGCGTCACTCGGAGGGTCAAAAGGCCCCATAATACCGTCTTTATCCACGAGCAAAAGGCTCTGGCTATCCTTTTCGAGTTCGTTAAGCCTGGCGACAGGGAACAGGTTGAGATCGATTCGGTGGCCATCTGTAAACTGCATAAGATAGGCAAAACCACCATCATCGCTCGGAGGTGGATCTTCCATATCGTCAGGCATTTGCATGATCATGATTTCGCCAAAACGTTTGATCCACTCCGGGTTATTCTTGAAGGCAGCGATATCAGTGACCAGGTAAACGATATCAAAATCCTGGAAAATATCCTGTGGCGCCTCAGGATTGGCGCGTGAACCATTCATAATCACAACGCGTATGCGCTCATCCTGCTCGGCAGTGCCTACGATAAGGTCAAGCATTTGCTGCTGGCTACGCATATTTCTCCGAGTGAGCCGGCTGACTTCTAACCCTCAGTTCACCTCATCAAGCCGTGGCAAATCACAACATCCGGGCTATTTCAGGAGTTCTCACTATACGCTTCCTTCAGCCATTCGAGTACCTCGGAATCCACCTCATCAGGGCTGGTGAGGCTGATCTGCAGTTTCGTGGTCTCGTGAATCTTCGAGGGTTGCAGGCGCCCGCCCGGCTCCTGTCCCTCAAGGCGGAGGCCGAGATCGACGCGCTTCTTCGTGGTGGGCTGCACACGGGCGAATGTCCGGCGCGGCGTGACCAAAGAGACGTATGTCTTGCGCGTCTGAATGATTACCTCGCCGAGGCCGGCTGCTGCGCTAATGATGGCATCGAAGATCGGCCGGAGGTGCGGCCGGTCAGCGTATTGTCCGTCAACGAGCTCATCGGCCGAAGCGAGCATAAAATCAGGGTAACCGAATCGTTCCATTACAAGCAGCGACTGGGCGTAGCCCGTTATCCCTTGCCGTGTCAGCCAGACTCGCAGGCTCTTCTCGTCATTCGGGCCTTCCGCTTTGACACGCCGGTTCCAGGTCTCCAGGTCCTCGCCGGTGCGCTCTTTGAGCAGGCGCGCGGACATGTCCACCATCCTTTGCCAGTCACGAGTTTCGCTCATCGAGACCTCCATATACTTATCATCATATCGTTTTTACCCCAGGAAAAGCTCAAAATTGACTCTTTGGGATCTGCCGTGATAGGGGTAGATGTGGGGGGTTGGTGGCGGGCGCAGCCCGCCACCAACCCCCCACAATTTTACAGCAGCGCGTCGATCATCAACGCCACGAACAGAAAAGCCAGGTACATGCTGGAGTGGCGGTACATGGTCCAGGCGACTTTGTTGCCGCTGCCCTTCCACACTCTCCAGGCCGAGTAAAGCAGTCCCCCACCCAATACGGCCGCGGCCACCAGGTAAACTCCCCCTCCTAAACCGAATAGAGGCAACAACAAGGTCAGGGCAACCAGCTCCACAGTATACAGGAAGATCTGCCAACGGGTCTCTTTTTCCCCGCGAACCACGGGCAGCATGGGCACCCCGGCGCGAGCGTAGTCTTTGCGCCGGACCAGGGCCAACGCCCAAAAGTGCGGCGGGGTCCACATGAATATGACGGCAAACAGGAACAGCGAGGGCACGTTCAGGTGCCCGGTGGCAGCGGCCCAGCCGACCAAAGGCGGGATGGCGCCAGCCCCGCCCCCAATGACGATGTTCTGGACGGTGGTCTTCTTGAGCAAGATGCTATAGAGCAGGACATAATAGATGATCCCGGCCAGAGTGAGCAGGGCAGCCAGGAAGTTGACGAAGGCAACCATCAGGTAAAAGGATGCCAGGGCCATCCCCACCCCAAATGCCAGCCCTTCACCCG
>DASQQR010000493.1:0-9332 GCA_035643335.1 Anaerolineales bacterium | reverse complement strand
GTTGGGGTCGTAACCCAGCTCGCCGTTGATGATCGGGCCGTAAGCCTGAATGGCTTCGCCGTTAAAGACCTGCTGGATGTAAGTATCCCAGTCGAAGCAGTAGTTGAAGGCCTTCCGAACGTGGATGTCGCTGAAGAAATCGGGCGGGATGCCGTTGCCGTCCAGTTTGCCACTACCCAGGCGGTTGTTGCCGCCGGTGACGTTGACATTTTGGACGAAAAAGATGGAGGCCATCACTACGGATGGTAACCCTTTGAAAAGGCGGGCGCTTCCATTGGGATCAGTCACGCTGCAGTTCCCACTGGCATCGCAGGTCGTATTGACCAGCGGGTCAATCTGGGAAACATACTGCGTGTCGACATACAGCATATCGGCATCGCCGGTCTTGAACTCGGCAAAACGAGTGCCCCACTCCGAGATATTTTGAACTACGATGCGCTGGATTTGGGCAGGGCCGGACGGGCCACCGTCCCAAAGGGGAGTAGTCAGCCAGTAGTTGTCGTTCCGAACCAGGTCGACTTCCTGGCCAGGAGCCCAACGATCCAGCTTGTAGGGACCCGTGCCGTTCATGACCTGGTATAACTCGTCCTGGTTAGCAGCAGGGTCATGAAACTGTTGGGCTTTGGCAGGATCACCATCCCAACCGCCTTGCTGGGTCACCCAGGGCATGCTGACCACCGAGGCCCACGTCCCAGCCAGGATTTGCAGCATAGGGCCGTAGGGCTGCTTGAGGTGCAAAGTCACCGTTCCGGCGCTGTTATCATAAGTAACGGCCTGTTCGACAGCCTGGGCTGCCTTGGTCCAATCACCGTTGAACTGCTTCTGAACGACATCGTCTGCAAAGCTCTGCACGTCCAGGCCGAAGAATGGCTGCAGCATGATCCACTGCGGGCCACCGGCGCGGTCCTGAATCATGCCGCGCCAGAAGCTGTAAGCCACGTCTTCAGGGGTGAGATCCTGACCGTCCTGGAATTTGACACCCTGGCGGATATGGAAAGTATAGGTCATCCCGTCCGAGGAGATGTCCCAGCTGGTCGCCAGCATAGGCACGAACTCAGTGGTTGAGTCTTTCTTGGGGAACAGCAACGTCTCATATACATTGATAACGATGTTGGCACTGGCGGTGTCGTACTCCCAGGCTGGATCAAGGGATTCAGGGTCACCAATCTCGGCGTCAATAAACGTGCCGGGATTCTTCACCTGAACCGGGCCGGAGGTGGCAGCCGTGGTGGGCGCCTGGGTAGGTACGGCGGTAGGCGCTTCGGTAGTCGTAGGCTGGCTCGGAGCGGCGGTTGCGGTGGGCCCACTCGGCGGTGACGTGGGGGGCGCCGAGGTGGGCACTTGAGTCGTCGCCGGCGCGCCAGCGCAAGCGACGGCGATAAAAGACAAGATGATCATCATCGAGATGATCGTAAGTTTTTTTGGAATTGTCCTAGACATTTTTAGCTTCCTCTCGTACATCAAACGGATTCTTAGATTTACATTTCCTCTCTCAAGAATCATGATTTAATCGTAGATTGATCACTTAATACTTACTTCCACTTTCATACGTCAGCCTCCTAGGTAGTTTGTGCTGCAAAACCCTGGAGCCTCGCGTAGCGCCTATCCCCTTGCGGCCGGTAAATCCCAAGGGGCGGCGGGCATTTGAATGCCTTCTTGTAGTTTCGCACCAGGTACCAAGTCACGTTATGCCTCCTACGCATAAGGCAGATAACTGCACACTGGTCACCCATTATTTTTTCTTATGAATAGTGTATGAGCAACGGCTAATTTTGTCTTTACAGATTGCTTATAACCACCTAAAGCTAATCTTAAAGAATACCGCCCCCATTATTTAACGCCCAACCCCCTCCGGGCGTCGGAGGAGGTCGGGTGAGAAAGGAGAAGGAGAGAGAAAGTGGAACACAATCGCTGGGTGTGTATAGAGCGACGTTCCTACTATTACAAAACGTAAAATCTCGCCATTTGTTACACCCAATTTGGTTTAATATCTGCGGCTTGCATTAACGCAAGCTGGTTGGTCGCGCCATCCACTGAAAGGAGCGAATTAGAGGAGTCTCGTGCTATCTCAGCGATATGGGGGGCATGTATATACCCAGCTCCTCCCGGTGCCACCATGCACCGGTTTTGGCGCGTTCGCTCGCGGTAGTAAAACGATAATCGTAGAGCACGGCGCGCAGGTACTTGGGCGGGCGATCCGGAAATGGGTTTCTGGCGAGCAGGTCAGTAACCTGCGGTGAACCTTCCAGCAGGCGCACGCCAAAGCGTAAAAACCACTGGTTGCGCTGGAAGCTGCTTAATGCCGCAAACCACATCTGCCAATCCAACCGGGGTTGGTGAGGAGCAACGACTGGCGGCGCGCGTTTTACCTGCACTGGCTGGTATTTGAACTCATACGCCAGCCAATTCTCCCCATCGTCGCTGCCTTCCACGATGATTTGGGGTCGCTCGGTGGTCATCACGGCGAACAGCCCATAGCCGTTGGAGATCTTCAGGGCGCCAGTAAGTTCCAACAAAGGCATCACCGGCTTCAAAACGCCCGGCCCGCCACTGACCCGCAAGGCGATGTGGGATAAACCGGTCACGATCAAGATGAGTGCCAGCCCAGCCGGTACGTGCCTTCCCCACGCGATCCCATACTCACCCGAGACGGCGGGGACCAGTGAACCCAACCTTTGCACTGGCAAGAACTGGCTTAGCAGCGTATCGTCCAGCAGGAAGAGGGCCAGGAAGATCGTCAACCAATTGAAGAAAGCGTAGTTACCCGTCAGCAAAATGAGCACTTGCAGCAGGATCGTGAAGCCCGCTCCGACAAACCGGAATAACCTGGGGCTGAAATAGAGAAAAGGAACAGCCAGCTCTGTCGCCAGGGTAAATAAGGTGGATAACTTCTGGAACCACAAAGGCAGCTGCTGCATATACCAGGCCAGCGGGGTTGGCAGAGGCTGGGTCTCATAGTGATATGCTAGTGCAGTCAGGTTGCGCCAGTTGAGGTCGCCGCTGGCCAGCTTGACCATTCCGGACATGAAGATCAACTTGAATAGCAGAAAACGGAAGAGCAGTATCACAAAGGCAGACGGTGGGGCCAATGCCTGCTTGGGAAGCAAACTTGGCGGTACCAAAAAGATGGACAGAAATCCAACCTCTACCAGCAGCACATCCCACTGAAAAGAGAGGAAATCTTGTCCCACTGTCACCAACGATAGGTAAGAAACCCATAACAAGAATAGGACTGGTGTCGTCTGCAATCCGAAGACCAACAACAAGGAGACCAGAATACCGGCGATGCACAGGCCTTTTAAGAACGCATCCCCCGTATTGATCCACGCCAGGGTGGGAAAGAGATAATAGCCTTTGGCGCCCAGGGACCGGTGAATCGCATCCAGGTACTCGCTAGCGGGAAGAATGCCTTTATTTCCGATCAATCCGCCGACCTGAAGCGTGAAAGAGGCGAACGCAATCAGGTAAATGACCCCCAACAATCGCAAAAAGACCCAACGGACGATAACGAAATCGCCTGGATTGACCCATATGCCATCCATATTAGCTAATTATATGGACTTTTCCCAGATTTTTTCTGAATCATTGGGGGTTTCCGTGAAAAAGGCAGATGTGGGGGGTTGGTGGCGGGCTGCGCCCGCCACCAACCCCCCACATCTAGCCCCTACCACAACAAATCCCAGAGAGCCTTTTTTCTTCTTTTTCCGCCAAGAATTCATTCAGGCGGGGGTGATCGGCGTAAATGCCGTGATAATCAGGCGGCAACAATGCGGCGATGAGGCACATAACTTCATCTGTGTACTGTTGGATGGCTGCCTCGCGATCCTTTCCGTCCAGCTTCGGCAAATTGAAAGGAGATCCTATACGCACAGTAATATGCGGGCGGTGCAAATGACGGAATTTGGAGATCACCTCCCCGTCCCGGCTGCCAATGATACCCGCGGGCACAATGGGCACGCCGGTCCTCGCTGCCAGGTAGCTCGCTCCCGGCTGTCCTTCGATCAAACCGCCGGTCTTACTGCGCGTGCCTTCCGGTGCGATGACCAGCACGCCACCCTGGCGCAGACGCGTGAAGGCGACGCGCATAGCCCCCAGGTCAGCGTTGAAGCGATCCACAAAACTGGATTTGAGCTGTTTGACCACCCAGCGCAGGATAGCGTACTTCTGGTACTTCTCCGCTACCAGGATGGTTATATCCTTACGGTCCAGGAAGAAATAGACCAGGGCGGGATCTAACACTCCAACGTGATTGGAGACGCCAATAAAAGCCCCGGATGCAGGAATGTTTTCTTTGCCCTGAATCTCCACCGGTGCAATAAAACGACAGAGAAAATCAATGAAGAGGCGTATGAGCAGGTAGCCCATGATGAATCCCGGCTAGAGTATACTCGAAAAGCGTAATCCCGGGACTAATAGCGGCCGATGCAGGCATGGCTTTCTCAAAGTCGAGGGCATAGTGAAATTGAATGCATCTTCCGTCAAAAATACGTCAGGAAACTGTGCCAAAACGGGATTTGCGCCATGAATTACAAATTTTGTCAATGGGCTTTGAGAAGGCCATACCGATGGAGGTGTCAACGGAGAGCGCGTAAGATTCAATACCGTGGCACTCTATTTCGATCAGAACGCTTCCGCTGCCCGGTGGGTGGAGCAGCTCTTTGAGTTCTGCCGTCGTCAAACTAATTCAAAAGAGTCTGCAATAGCAATAAAGCGGCCATACCGATAAAGATGGTCAGGACAGCGCTCTTGGTCCGCCAGGCAACCAGGAAAGCCAGAATGCCGGCCAGCATGCGCTCATTTCCCAGCGACAGATTCAAGACCCCATCACGGACCAGCAGCTCCGGGAAAATAATGGCCGGCAGCACAGCGGCCGGGACGAAGCGCAGTGCCCGGCGCAGGTTTCTCGGTATTTCCATCTTGCCGAATAGGAGGATGAAGGAAAGGCGCGTGGCGTACGTCATCACGCCAATCGCGATCATCACCAGCCAGATACTCATACCTCCGCCTCCATCCACAGGCCGATGGCGATGCCGGCTACGGTAGCGATGACGAGCCCTAACTTAAGCGGAAAGCTCACAGCCAGCACCGCGACCAAGCCGGCAACCGCTCCGGCAGCCAGGCTGGCCCGGTCTCTGAGAACGGGGACGACCAGGGCGATAAACGTCAGTGCCACGGTGAAATCCAGGGACCAGCTCTCAGGGATGACAGCACCCAGAAAAATCCCCACAGCGGTGCTGACTTGCCAGGTGGCCCACAAAGCCAGACCCGCGCCGAGAAAATACCAGTGCTCGTGACGGATCGTGCTAGCTTCGCCGAAGTCTTTTTCATGCGGATTCGCAATGGTGTTACAGTGATAATGGGTGATAGTGACGGCATAAGCCTCATCGGTGAGCAGGTAGCTGAGCAGCCACTTCCACGCAGGCCGCAGCGGCTTGACGTAGGGGGCGACCGAGGCGCTGTACAGGGCATGCCGGAGATTGATGACCCCACCGGTGAGCGCGATCACTAATCCAGGGGCGCCGACCCCGACCAGCTGAGCGGTTACAAATTGGGCTGAACCAGCAAAGACTATGGCTGACATGGCCTGGGCCTCCCAAGCCTTGAGGCCCGCCTCTAAAGCCACGACACCATAGATCACCCCAAAGGGAATGACCCCGATGAGAATAGGAAGTTCGGCCTTGATGCCCGCCAGGAATTTGCGGCGCTCAGATAACATGGCAGGATTGTATCACCGCAATTAATGAGGGTTGGGGATTTGGAAATGCGAATTGGTCACATTCCAAACACCAACGCCCTTGCCCTTAAAGGATATTTTTTGTAGAATGATGGTATCGAATCGTGTTCCCTTCAGGAGATTGGCCAATGGTGACCATCGATCTACAAACCGGAATGAAATTGCTGGCAGACCACTTAGAGCCCTGGCAGGCCGCATTAGCGGATCCGGCCAAAGCCCAGGAAGAAGTGCTCCATCGCCTGCTGAACGACTATGCCAGGACGGACTACGGTATCGAGCATGGAGCCCTGCATATCGAGACCTTAAAGGATTACCGGCGCGCTTTTCCGCTGGCCACCTACGCCGACTACGAACCCCTCATCAAGGGGGTCATGGCCGGAGATACCAGTCTGCTATTGTGCGAACAACCCATCGGTTGGGCAATCACCCGGGGGACTACCAAAGGCGAATCCAAGTTCATCCCGATGACGCCGACCGACCTGCGCATGCGCGTCAGCGCCGGAAGAGCGATGATGAACTACGTAGCTACTACGAAATGTTTTGACCTTTTCGCCGGCGTCAACTTGAATCTAAATTTTCCTTCGGTGGTAGGAAAACTGCAGGTCTCCGATCTGGAATTGGAATATGGGTATAGCTCTGGAATCTATACCAAGTACGTCTCAACCCAAACCCCGATCCGTTCGGTTCCAGAACAGGAGGAGATTGACGCATTGGGAGGCGGCAAGTCCGTCAAGGATTGGGAGCGCCGCTTCGAGCTAGCCTACGAGAAATGCCACGATGAGAACGTCACGCTGGTTGGCGGCGTGTGCCCGACGGCCATCCGTTTCGCCCGCTACCTCAAGCGGGAGCACAATGTCTACCCCAAAGACTTGTGGAAGACCCAAATCATGACCTTAGGCAGCGTACCCGGCATCAACACCCGCTACCAGCCCTCGTTGAATGCCCTCTACGGCCCAGCGGCCATCCGTGAAATCTATGGCGCTACCGAGGGTATGTTCGGCCAGCAGCGCGATGAAAAACGGGCCTGGGTGCCCAATTACGACCTGTTTTTCTTTGAGGTCACGACCCGGTCCAGGGTTAAGATGCTACACGAGATGCGCCCCGGAGAGATGGGCGGGTTGGTCGTCTCTACGCCGATCCTGCCACGCTACCGGATCGGCGATCTGATCCGCGCCTTCAAACCACCTTATTTCCGCTGCATTGGCCGCGAAGAATGGTGGACGCCGCTGAAGTATGCCTGGGGGGAAGTGAGCACCTTCAACCTCGATCAGCTATGACCTGCGGAAAACACCTCTCAGCACGATCGATAGGCCCAAGGCAATCAGGATAAATGGCCAGACCAGCTCCCAACTGAAGATATCTCCTAGGCCGATCCCAACCAGGATAAAGCCGAAGATGATACTGCCGGTTACGCCCCTGCGATACTCGGGGAAAAGCAGGCGCGCCAGCACTTCCAAGAGTACCAACACGCCAGCCCCCAGGAATATCAGCGACCAGGCCTGTACACCTGCCAGGAATGAACCGGCCGTCTGGAAGTAACCCAGGTTGTTGGCCAACAGCACCAGGCCAGCCCAGATGAAGATGGCGGCCCAGGTCAAAGTGCCCAACGGATCGCGCCGCCATTTTTCATCCCAGCTTTTCTCTTGAGGCGACTTCTCCTCCCGCTTTTCGGCCTCTTTTTCGTCGAACTTCTCTTGATCGGACATACCTGCCTCCCTCTCTCCTTTCAACCAAGTCCGGCCCCGTTCTTGTTGGATACCGGAAAGCCCAATTCGTTTGTGATAAGTATATCAAACGGAACAAAAGGAGGCAAGAAAAATTGCAGTGAAGGATTTCCGTTATTAATTTTGTAATATTTGGATAAGGTTTTCGTAATTTCTGTTGTTTACACTGGGTACAGGTCATCACACAATCCAATCCTCGGAAAGGAGGTGAGAGCAGGGTAATCAGAGGAAGTACCTGGGGTGTATTCCGAAAAATTCCAAATCGAGTCCCAAAGGAGATGGATAACATGTTACGAAAGATTTCCGTTCTGACACTGGTGTTAGTCTTGAGCCTGGTTTTCGCGTTACCCGTATTTGCTAAACCTAATTTCGAGCCGGCGATCTATGCGGATGGCCAACTTTTCTCTACCCAGGGATTGGCTACCCTTCCGCCACCCAACGATGATAAAAACCTGCAATCCTTCGACGAACTCTTCAAGATCATCAACAGCAACAATCCGGAAGGTCAGCCAGCGGTTGCCGAAGCCGGTCCCGGCAATCCGAACTACAATGGCGGTCGCTGGTACACGCAGACCGTCGAATGGACTCAGGCGGGATTTGATGCCCATGGTATTGTCCCTGTGCTGAAATCCTATGACGATGTCATGCTGCACTATAATCTTGGCCACCTCACAATTACCCCGGGTTCTCCGGACGATTCACCGACCTTTTTCCTGTGCCCACTGCTACCGGTAAAGTAGGCCTGGAATACCATTTGTAGTTTTAGAGCCGCTCCTTCCGGGGCGGCTTTTTGATTCCTTCGAGCGCATTCGGACACTCGATTGGAATGGCCTCCCGAACATCTCCAGACCGCTCTAGGGTTGGTTTTACCCTTGTTTGGGATCTGAATCTCTCGAGAGTTACGGAGATTTAAGGTCAGGATAAGATTTTTATAAAAGTTCTTTAGGGACTGCCGGCGCTATTTAGTTTAATATCGATGGGCTGCTCTTACGGTGTAACGGAAAGATGTCATTGGGACAGGATGACAAAGATCATGCACTCATTCCATCTTCTCATGCTTTACTAATTCAAACCCTCAAAAATTTGCCTGTACACTGCTGCCGTCCCCGTTTACACTACCACATCAGGATCGGAATACCATCAAGCTTATCATTCTCGCCAAGGGAGAATATCCTCGGATGCCAGAACAGACCCCAAAGTCTCTGAACCATTTCGCCTTATTTAGTTTCAGTCCTAATTACTATTCACTAACTTCTACAGAACGCAAAGAAGTCCACAAAAATTGGCTGGCTGGCCTGAGATCCGCAGCTCAAAACCTGGACGTATACCAGGCTTATCCGGCTCAAGCCGGCGCTGACGTGCTGGTGTGGAGCGCATTAGCGGCACAGGAGTCCTGTACCACGGCCACTTTTTTCACCCAGTTCGCCCACGCCACGAATCCTTTCCGCGACTTGCTCCGGCCGATCCAGCTATTGTGGGGATACACCAAACCTTCCCAATATACTAAAACTCGCTCCACCCAGGAGATCGATCCCTTCGCTCACGAGCGTAAGCCTTACCTGGTGATGTACCCCTTCGTCAAGACCGCCGATTGGTACTTAATGAGCCGGGAGGCGCGCCAGGGGATGATGAACGAGCACATCAAGATCGGCAAACAGTACCCCGAGATCACCCAGCTGCTGCTGTATTCCTTTGGCGTACAGGACCAGGAATTCATTGTGGTGTACGAGACCGCCGACCTGCAACAGTTTTCGGACCTGGTCTACGAACTGCGCGATAGCGAAGCGCGCCGCTACACCTTACGAGACGCGCCGCTCTACACGGCAATTCACCACTCCCCTGAAGAGACATTGGCCCTATGGGAATAAAGCTAC
>DASQQR010000492.1:0-7399 GCA_035643335.1 Anaerolineales bacterium | reverse complement strand
CAAACCAGAGCAGGGCGCCAATAGCATATAGCATTGTGGAGCCGGAAAAATCAGTTGCGTTAAACAGCAGTGAACTTAACGGTGCATAGAGCAGCGACACGACCACCAGCCAGCGAGTCTGGCGAGGTACAAAGCGACCGTCGGGGAAGATAGACAGGAAGGCAACGAGGAAGGGAGCAAATGAGATAGGTGCTATCACGTTCCATACCAATGTGCTTAGGCCAGGCCAAAAGAGTGCGAGAGATGCCAGCGGGCCGCCGATCACAATGCCATGTACCAATAAGAAGTAGGAAAGGAACAAGGCCATTCCCTCATCTGGCCGTTTTAGAAATAAAATGCTGGCAAGGATAACAGAAATCAATGCAGCTGCCATACGGGCCACAAAACCGAGAATATTTAAGGTATACATCCACGGTGAGGGTTCCGGTGCGGCCAGGATACCATGCGGCGCTTCTCCGGAAGCAAGCACCTGCGCGGCGAGAGAAAGGATCAAGATCCCCCACGCGATGGCCGCACAACCATACCACCCTGTTCGGACAAGTCGCTGCCAGCGGAAGCTTTCGATGAGAGAAGTTGGGTTCTGTTCGTTTACAGTCATCATCAGTTCGAGATGGCCAACAGTGATTGCTTTCCATTATAAAGCATCCCTGAGTCTGCAGCGTTGAGACGGGGTTCCCCGGCCGCCACGACAGGCGAAAGGCGATTCATAGGGCCACATCCGTTTGTATGGCGCTTAATTCTAAATATGACCGCAAAAACCTGGTTTCACTTCGACCAGGCTCAGTGCAAGCGATACGCCCGGCGCTGGTAGAACGCCGCACTGAGTTTATCGAAGTGTAGCGAGGTACGAGCGAATCGAAACCAAGCCGGGCACTCAACCAGCGTTTTTGCTGGCTCAGGCGATCCAAATTTAGAATTGCTGATGGCGCTTAGACCGACTGATCGGCTGGCGAGGAAAGGCCCTTCCCGGCCAGCAGTTGGCCGACCAGCGCGATAGCCGCCAGGCCGAGAAGTATGACACCAAAACCATCCATGTATAGCACGCCTATACCCGCAAGCAGGGGAACCAGAATCCACGCGGCGTACCAGGCCCAACGCGAGCTGCGGAGGAAGCCCTCCAGGGTAACGAGCAGCGCCAGCAACCCAAACGACAGATACCAGATTGCCACCTGGCGGGCGTTGGTCGCCATTTGCCGGGCGATGGCCGGGTTCACCTGCCCGAACTTCTGGAGGGACGTCACCACCTGCTGTGGGCCAACGAAGAACCAAAGTACACCATTAAGTGCTAACAGGATGCTGATGGCCAGCAGGATGCCCCAGCCCCACTTCGAGACTCTTGATTGACTTCTTTGTGTATTCATCTTTCTATTTTTCCTCAGACGACATGCTTGTCAGGCGCGCACTGGGCCGCTACCAGGCTCTCCGAGCAATCCAGATACCAACGACTAATGCCCAGATAGTGGTCAACCCTGCCAGCATGGGAGCAAGGATTTCTGCGATACTCCCCTTTTCGAGGAAGAAGAGGGGAACACCCCCGATCGCAAAGGTGAGGATTCCCAGGAGAAGCGCTATCCACCCCAGCCCCTTGGGATAGACGACGCTGCGGACCATACCGATTCCCACAAAGAAGATGCCAAGCCATTCGGTGAGGTACGCCATGGCGACTACCTGTTGAATCATGACCCCGATGGCAACACCATCAGTAAGCCCATCGGCAGCTGCTCTGGCATTCCCCGCCCTCAAGCTCATGTGCACCGTCCAAAGGGCAGTGCCAACGATGACTAAGTAGAAGCCCGTCCGCACCCATCCGGCACCGGCGTCAGTGATGGAGCGGTAGATCGCCGCCATACCCAGCATCATGCCCCACAGGCCTACCGGGCCGAAAAACCCCACTACCACGCGCTGAGTGATGCCGCCGCCGTCCCGGAGGATATCGAGGGTAGCGATAACAATGAGCAGGACGGCGCCGATGATGAACCCGAGACTACCAAGCCTTTGAACGGTATCTACTTTGAAAATATCCTGTTGTTGTGACATGATGTATCTCCTTGTCGAGTACCAAAAGGCCCATATTCCTATTATTGATATTCTTGCCCACTAACCCAGAAATTTGAGTTTCATTCCTCCATAGGCTTTTACCTCCGGTAGTACATCTATCATTCTCGCAGCAGGGTTACGCCGATCACGGCTGGCATGATTAAAGGAGTAGCCGGTGGGACGCCGCCGCCCAGGCCGGCAAGCAGCCAGAAAAGGCTCCATCCGATCGCCATGCAGCCCGCCCAGCGCGCCAGGAGTCCGGTTCGCAGGATTCCCCACCCGACTCCGGCCATGGCCAGGAAATGCATCCGCTCGGCCAACCCAAAGAAACTATTTGTCCAGGCTTGCAACGGCTTAAAGACCTCTGGAGTACTGCCTATCCGCGCCGCTTCCTGCACCGCCCACAGCTCGACTGTCATGCGGAAGGCGGAATAGAGAATAGCCAGGGTCGTAGCGAGAATAATCAGACGGCTGGTTCATGTTCAGTCTCCTTACCCCCGCGCCAGCCTGGATTATGTGCCGGATTGAGTTCTGCAACAGTCTCGCCTGTGCTAGACCAGAGTGCATACCCCATCCAGGCCAGCGCTGCGCAAAATACAACTGTGGGGCCGGGAAGCTCCAACATGAACAGGACGAAAAATAACACAGCTCCAATCATCAAGAGTATAGACGCGCCGCGTGGCAGTACCCTGGCCTGTAGCGAAGCCAGGCCAAACAAGAGCCAGCCCATTGCAAATAGAACAAAGGTAAGCAGCACGCCCATGATCAGCGCTCCTGAAGGATCGGCGTCCAGAAACCCTGGATCTACATACTCTGGTGCGGCATCAGCCATGTACGACAAGACAAAGGTGCCGGTCCAAACAAAGCCGAAAAGCATGACTGTGCCGATCATGGCGACCAGGAAGGCGATCAGCCCGAAGACACGCCCTCGCCTGGCCTGGGTTGTATACAACCCCACCAGACCCAGGATAATGAGCACGATTGACGCGAGCATAAGCATGTCCAGCATGATCCAAGTATCTGTAGCTGCCGCGGAACTCTCCGGTTGGTTGCCAAAGATAACAAATTGTGCGACGTCACTGATGATAAACAGTACGCCGCCTATCGAAGCTGCCAGGCCGCTCCAACGAGTGAGATTTGAAGATGACATTCTAATGTCCTCCTTTCAGTTCGTATTTTATGATCCGCATTCTTACCCATTGAGCAAGAAGTTAAGTTTCATTCCTCATGTAGTCTTTTGCCGCGAGTAGCGTCTACCTCATCGCCGCAGCAGGACGATGCCGATGATGACCGGCATGACTAAAGGCAATGCGTCGGCAAGGTCCCCGGCCAGGCCGCCCAGCAGCCAGAGCAGGCTCCATCCGATCGCCAGCCAGCCTATCCAGCGCGCCAGGAGGCCAGTGCGAATGATCCCTAATCCGATTCCGGCCACAGCCAGGAAATGCGCTCGCTCAGCCACGCCAAATAAGCTGCTTGTCCAGGTTCGCAGGGGCTCATAGACCGCCGGCAGGCTACCTGTGCGGGCGGCTTCTTGCGCAGCCCAAAGCTCGACGTTCATACGGAAGGCCGAATCAACGATAACCAAAATTGTGGCTACGAGAATGAGGGTGAAGGCCAGGATGCCAAGTTGCTCGCCGCCGGCGCGCAGCAACAGGCGTGTGAACAACCCAAAACCGAGCAACTGAACGATCCAGGCAAGCAGGAACAACAGAATAAGCAGGCGGAAGGTCTTCACATAGGGCGCCGCCTGTGCCAACGAACCCTGCACCATGGCAGGAAAGCCGCGGATCGCCCCGCTGGCGATCATGATGATCAGGGCAAGCAAGAGGATGAGCAGGCTGGTCACGAGCAGGCCGCCAGCGACTCTTCTGTTAGTCCAAAATTCCCGGTTCATGCACTGGCTCCTTACCAACGCTGGACAACCCAGCCGGCGGACGCCAGACTTTCACAGGCCGTAATTCTCCACTTTGCTGCTTTTGGCGTTCCTGGGTAGCCAACGATTTCATGTTAGCCCATACCGGCATGCCTGTCATGGGAGCGCAGCCCTAACTCCTGTCCCAAGTATTTGGGACAGGAGTTAGGACATATACAGTCCACTGAGGCGGGTTGGGAGGTTGGCAAATCACTGATCGAACCTCCCAAGGGCGAGCGGTATCTTGCCGAGAGTGACAAAAGAAAAGCAGGTATACCAAGGATACCTGCTCCCGGAAACAGCCCAATTTGGGATTACAAGGAATTATCGAGCCAGATCACCCTCCATCCTTGAATTCTTCTGCATCAAGGCCATAGGCCCCCTTAAGCAATTCGCCAAGTCTGCCCAGAAAGCGGGCGACATCCGCACCATCGACCACATCATGATCGAACATTGCACACATGGGGAGAAGCTCGCGGACTTCGACTCTATTTTGATCGACGCTACCCGGTTTCTTTGAGACGCCGCCTATCCCGAAATAACAAGGAAAGGGACCCAATGTGATTGGGAAAGCCCACATTCCCGAGGTCGCTCCGAGAACATTCCCAACTGAGGTCATCCCAATGGTCCCCTGTGTTCTCTTCCTCAGGAAGGGATCCCTTCTATACCACCATACGGCCAATCTTCTCACCATCCCTGGCAGAGACTGCAAGACGCCAGCTAGCCGGGCTTCTTCTTTCTCTCCTACGATGGTTCCATAAGCCATCCTTTCAGCCTGTGCCGTCCTGATCTCCTCGTTTATCTGACTGAGGGACTTCTCGTTCGCTTTTCGAACGATGGCTCCCAGGACCAGCCCTCCGGTTTCCTGCTGACCTTGCCGTTCCATCGCGAAGCCCACATCGACGTCGTCAAATATAACCAGTTCCTTACCCTTTCTGTAAGCTTGAACCTGCCTATATTCGCTGACGGCCTGGGATATGCATTTGATCAACCACGCAGTAAAAGACAAGGTTTTCCCAGTCCTTTCTTTATAATCGCGAATACGCGTACGCGCTTTTGTTACGTCAACCTCCATCAGGACCTGGATGGGATACTTTGGGCTCAGGCTCACCAGGTTACCGAGAAGTTCCCGGTGCTTGGGGAATGGGGACTTTCGATAAGTACCGATGGTATTTGCACTCTTCATGATGGCCACCTCCTGGGAAAGCACCGAATTATCCTTCTCTAAGATGGATTATACATCGCGCTCCCATGGATGGCACTTCTGGGCATCCCGGGCCAGACTGGAGGATCAGCACCGGATAGGCGAACGAAATCGAAGAGACAGATACTGGTGGAATCTGTAAGGAACGAACAATCTCCTGGTAAGAGTTTCTTAAGCAGTTCAAGATACGATTTGCAGGTCGAGCCGAAAAGAATATCTTTCCAAGGAGATTGAATGATGAAAAGTCTAAGGTTCTCTAATCACATGGCTGCCCGCCTATTCCTGGCAGCAGTGTTTCTACTTACGTTAAGTGCAGGGTTGGCTGGATCGGCGGCGGCCGCGTCGGAGGAGGCTTTCGGTGCGGTTTACACGCTGACGAACGCCGCCAGCGGGAATGAAGTCCTGGTCTACAAGCGCTCCAGCGACGGGTCGATTGCTTACCAGGGCGCTTATGCCACCGGAGGGCTGGGCAGCGGCGCGGGGCTGGGTTCGCAGACTGCGGTGATCCTGAGCAAGAACAATCACTGGTTATTCGCGGTGAACGCGGGCAGCAACCAGGTGTCAGCCTTTGCGGTGAACGCAGACGGTTTGGAATTGGTGGACGTGGTCGATTCGGGCGGCATTCTGCCTGTGAGCCTGACGACTTACAAAGACCGGCTCTACGTACTGAACGCAGGAGGCAGCGGCAATATCAGCGGCTTTGCGATTGGCCAGGATGGCTCGCTATCGCCGCTGGCCGGTTCCACGCAACCGGTCAGCAACGGCGGGGTCGGGGCGGCTCCCGGGCCAGCACAGGTAGCCTTCAATTCAGATGGCAGCGCACTGGTGGTGACCGAAAAGACGACCAACCTGATCGACACCTACGAGGTTGTTGACGGAGTCGCAGGCGCCCCGGTCACGCATGCCTCCGAGGGCAGCACACCCTTTGGGTTCGCCTTCGACCGCCAGAATCATGCGATCGTCTCGGAAGCGGCGTCCGGTTCGGTCTCGTCTTATGAAATTGCTGGGGGCGAGTTCGAGGTGATTAGCTCAGCGATCCCGAACGGCCAGGCAGCGGCATGCTGGATCGCCATCTCCAACAACGGCAATTTTGCGTACACGACCAACGCAGGCAGCGGGTCGATCTCCAGCTACCGGATTGGGGCGGACGGTTCCCTGACGCTGCTGGACGCCACCGCGGGACTGACGGGAGCCGGAAGCAGCCCGCTGGATATGGCTTTCAGCAATAACGGCGCGTTCGTCTACACCCTGGCCTCGGGGGTACATAACATCATGGTTTTTCAAATCGGCGCGGATGGCAGCCTGAGCAATTTGGGGACGGTTGATGTGCCGGTTGGCGTGGCTGGGCTGGCGGCCCGGTAGCAGGGCGGATTTTCAGAAGATACACATTTGTCCGTAATGGCTCGACAGAGATGAGGCCGGCAAGGATCGACTTGCCGGCCGTGAAAGTTTGCCGGGTTGAAGGTTTTTAGGACGGTTGAAGGTTAGCAGGTTGAAGGCTTGGATGTTTGAAGGTTTAGAACGGTGGGCAAATAAAGCGTAAGGGGACCGGTCCAAATACCGGTCCCCTGAGCTATAAGGATAGGATTGGAATGGCTAAATGCAGGCGATAGGCTTAGGGGTCGACGACCACGGTGCAGGTGTAGGTGCCTGGGGCGAGGTTGGTGAAGGTTTCATTCGTGTCGTCGAAAGCCGGGTCGGGGTCGCCGTTCTCCGACACGGGGGCGATAGCTGCCGGCGTGGAGTCCTCGCAGACGATGCTGGCGTTGGTCACTCCAGTGCCAGCCAGCGAGGTGAAGATGACCTGAATCTGGGACAGCGGCGTGTTGCTGAAGGAGATCGTCTCGCCTCCGTACGGGTCATCGGTGCACATGGCGTTGTTGTCGACGGTGACGGTGTGCGAGGTGTCATCATCGATGGCATAACCGCTGGGAGCGGCGGTCTCCGTGACCGAATAGTCACCGAAGGGGAGACCGTCGACACAAACAGTTCCGTCACTGCCGCTGACCACTGAATTCGAGTACGAATTGGGCCCCGTAATCGAGAATGTGGCGCCGGGCAGGCCGCTGCCGTCCTTGCTGGAGGTCTTGGTGATCTGGATGGCGCCGCGCTGCAGGGTATTGGTGAAGGTGCAGTCGAGGGTCTCTGTGGCGGCGATATCGAAGGTGACCGCTCGCGTGGTCGTATCAGTCGAGTAGGAGACGGTGCTGTCGCTCGCGCTGCAGTCGATGTCCGTCAGCTTGTAG
>DASQQR010000491.1:0-13462 GCA_035643335.1 Anaerolineales bacterium | reverse complement strand
CTACATCGCCGCAGATCAGGCGATCCATGGGCCGCGGGCTTTCCATGTCTTGTTTGACCTCAGCCAGCACACGCAGCTGGTCTTCCGTCTCAATATAGGGGAAGCTGGCTTCCAGTTCTTGCTGCCAGGGTGCGTCTGGGCTGAAAGCATGCCCTTTGACCACCTGGCGTTGAGCATATAAATCCAGCAGATCCTGTGCGACTTCTTCGACAGCTTCCTTAACTCTTTTCTTCGTATTGCGCCATTCGACGCCCCCCAGGCGACTTGGGGCAGGGACTCGGCTGTCCGGTCCGACGTAGCGCGACAGGCGGTCGGCTTGATGCACAGGGACGAATAATTGATCTCCCTGAGCGTATTCGACGGCTAAATACTCGCGTTCGACCCCTTCCACAGTCCGGTTTACCAGTCCGAGGAAGCGGCCGATTCCGTAGTCCACATGCACAACCCTATCACCAAGCTGCAAGTCTGCGTAGGCGGCCTCTGGGGCTTCGGCGGGCCCACGATATCTTTTGCGAGGTTCCGGACGGCGCCACCCGAAGATTTCCCCATCAGTCAACAAATGAAGGCGAGGCGCCTGCGCTCGTCGCGAGGGCGTGAAGACCCAACCTTCCGTCAGGCTACCATCAATGAAAGCCGGCGTTGGGGACAACAGATTGGGATTCGTAAATTGCTGTGACCAGAGCTCGTTCAGGCGCGCCGACTGGCGGGAGACTACGACAAATCCTTCACCTCTGACCCGCAAATCGGAAAAGTGATCCATGAGGGGCTTCAGGCGCCCGCCAAAACGCGGGCCAGCCGTGAATTTTTGAGCCAAATCCGACTTGTCGGGCGTGGTGGCCGGTCCCAGTTCTATGGTTTGGTGTGTGGTGAGCGAATCCTGAATTTCCGTCCAGGTGAGGTAGGGTAGAGGATAATCCTCGGATAGGGTGCCCTCTTCGAGGTAATCTGTGCGCAAACTGATAGCTTTGGTCTCGATGTCATTGATGGTGTCGCGTAAGATCTCCCAGTCATCGATAAACACGAGGGTCTCCCGCGGCAGGTAGTCTAAGATGCCGGCGGGAGAAGGATGCAACAGCGGAATGTGAAATTCGGAAATCTCCTCCGGCGGGATGTCCATCTCCCCCTGTACCGGCATCAGATATTCGCGGGCCGGGCTCACCAGGAGGCGGTCCTGTTTTCCTACCGTACGCTGTGTGGCCGGGTCGAAACGACGCAAGGTGTCAATTTCATCGCCGAAAAATTCGATGCGCAGGGGTTGAGATTCAGCGTGGGGCCAAAGATCGAAAATGCCACCGCGACGTGCAAATTGGCCTGTGGCAATTACGGTATTCACGGGTTCGAATCCGAGCATCACCAGGTCCCGGGCCAGTGCTTCCGGTTGGATGACCTGACCGGTTTTGAGGTATCGCGTAGCCTTGAGGAAATCTCGCCGGGGCATCGTGCGGGCCATCAGGCCTCGCGCCGGCACGATGATCACCGGCGGCGATTCGGGTTTGGCCGGCCCCGGGATATGGAATGCTGCCAGACTGGTAAGTACTGAGAGGCGGTCGCGGCGCGTTGACGCCCCCCAGGGCGCGTTTTCGTAAAAGAGCGGATTTGGCTCAGGGAAAAAGCGCCGGGGCGCCCGTGGAGCCCACAGCGCCAGTTCATCGACCAGGGTAAGGGCATGATCCACCCGATCCGCCAGCAGCAGAACGGGTCGCTGAAGCTCCTGATACACGGCGACTAGTACGGGCAGGCGAGCAGATCGGCGCAAGCCCAGATTGGGAAGGGACTCGCCAGTTCCGATCGAGGCTAACAGATCGCCAGCATCATCGGAAATGGTGTGTATAAGCGTATCCAGCAGCATAGTGCTTTCTGAAATCCTAGCCATTGTACTGGTTCATAGCAGTCTCCACCCCTTCCGTAATAAACATAAGGGTGGCCTTGACCGCCCGATCCAAAACCTCGGGCAGGATCTCCATTTCTTCCTTGGAGAAGTCCTGGAGTACGTAATCGGCTGCATCCATCCGGCCGGCCGGGCGCCCGATGCCAACTCTCAGGCGCGGGAAATCCTGGGTGCCGAGGGAGCCGATAATCGATTGCATGCCTTTGTGCCCCCCCGAGCCGCCGGACGGGCGCATGCGTAAGGTACCCAAGGGCAGGTCGACATCATCGTAGGCGATGATCACGTTCTCCAAAGGCAATTTGTAGAAACGCACCAGGGCGCTCACCGCCTGGCCTGACAGGTTCATATAGGTTTGCGGCTTGGCCAATATCAGTCGTTGTTCCCGGTAATCGGCTTTCGTGACCAAAGCGTTCGATTGCAGGCGTGAAAAAGCAACTCCCAGGCGTTCGGCCAGCCGGTTGGCGAGCAAAAAACCGATATTATGGCGGTTGCTTTGATACTCCCGGCCGGGGTTTCCCAGGCCGGCGACGAGATAGACATTTGATTTCGTGCTCTCGCCAATGCGTTCTTGAGGCAGAGTCTTTTCGAAGAGTGGATTTACCGTGGCGTTCATCTTTTGTAAGCAGAGCCTTATCTCCGCATGGCGTTGCGGACAGCTACATATAATCCAATGATGCCCAAGGCGGCTATGGCTCCAATGGCCCCTTTTCCCAGGCTGAGAGCGACATCCTGTGAGGTGAGTTGTGCGGGGTTAGGCGGCAATGCTGTGCTCGTCGGCGGAATAGGAGTAATCGTCGGCGTAGATGTCTGGGTGGGAACAAGCGTGTTGCCTGGAACAGGCGTTTGCGTGGGGGTTGGGGTATCCGTCTCGATGGGCGTATAGTTGCGCAGCCTCAAATTTTGAAGTGTGGCTACCAGCTGGGTGTTGTCTTGCAGGGTGACGACTAAGCGCAGCGAATAATCGCCATCGGTCAAGGTCGTTGTATCCCACCGAGTCAGTTCCCCATTCGAAGTTGGTTGGTCGCTTTCAAAGATGAGGAACCAGGTGTTGGTTGGATCATCCGAGTACGCAAAGGTCAGCTCGGCGCGCAGGAACCCGTCCACTGCCGTGTTTCCGGTGACTGGAACAGTACCTTGGAGGGCGTCGCCGGAGGAGGGGGAGACGATGGCGACTTCCGGGGGAGTGCTGGTCGGCTGGTCCTGTTGAAGTCCGGGGCGATGACCTGGCAGGGAAAGCAGTGGTAATAAGAGAAAGAAAAGATGAAACAAGTGGTACATGCAATCTTTTAGTTTAACATGGAAGGCTTAGAAGGGTCAACGTTAGAAGCCAAAAATATGTGGTAAACTCGAGGAATATTCGAATCCAGCTCAGGGGATGTTACCATGACCAGGTCGCGCACTGAAATGATGGTTGACCGCTTGCGAGAAATGCAGGCCGCATCACCGGACATCGAGGCCTCAGCAGTTGTTTCCGTGGACGGGTTGATCATGGCGTCCGCTCTGCCGGCCGAAGTAGAAGAGGACCGGGTTTCTGCCATGTCGGCGGCGATGCTCAGTTTAGGCGAACGTATTGCTGGCGAACTGGGCCGCGGATCTCTGGAACAGGTGTACATCCGCGGAGATAGCGGTTTTGTGATTTTAACGGCGGTGGGTGAGGAGGCAGTGCTTACCGCATTAGCGCGTCAGGACGCTAAGCTCGGCCTGGTTTTTCTCGAAATGCGCAGGGCAGCCGAAGATTTGACAAGGGTGGTAGGATGACACCTCGGGTAACGAAAGCAATCAAGATGCTCGGGAAACTCCGTGGGGAGGTCGCCTGCAAACGGCCCTCCCCACTTCCTTTGTTATGAAAGAAAGCGTTCGGTAACGAGCCTGGGAAGAAGGCCATCCACGAATAGATCACGAATACGCGAAAATAAATGGAGGATAAATGGTGACGAAGTATATTTTTATTACTGGTGGTGTAGTCAGCTCGGTTGGTAAAGGGGTTACCGCGGCCGCCATAGGTCGATTGTTGAAGGAGCGCGGTTTTACCGTCTCGGTCCAGAAATTGGATCCTTACATCAATGTAGATCCGGGGACGATGAGCCCGTACCAGCACGGCGAGGTCTACGTGCTGGACGATGGTGCCGAAACCGATCTCGATCTGGGCCACTACGAGCGCCTCATCGATACCAGCCTGAACAGAGTTTGTAATGTGACCACGGGCCAGGTGTACGCGGAGGTGATCGCTAAGGAGCGCCGGGGGGATTATCTAGGCGGGACAATCCAGGTGATCCCGCACATCACCAACGAGATCAAACGCCGGATCGGCCTGGTGGCGAAGACCACGGGCGCGGAGATTGTTCTGGTAGAAATTGGCGGCACGGTCGGCGATATCGAATCGCTGCCTTTCCTCGAAGCTTTGCGCCAGATGCGCAGTGACGTGGGCAAGCAAAACAGTCTTTATATTCATGTAACCTGGTTGCCTTATATTGGGGCTACCAGCGAGCTCAAGACAAAGCCCACTCAGCATTCGGTACGCGAGTTGCGCTCCATTGGTATCTCGCCTGATATGATTATGGCGCGCTCCGATCACCCGGTGGATGATGATCTGCGCGAAAAAATCGCTCTGTTCTGTGATGTCGAAAAACGGGCGGTCGTCCCCATGGTCACGAAGGAGGTCTTATACGAAATCCCCATCATACTGGAGAAGGCCGGAGTGGCGCAGTATTTGTTGGAGCGCTTTGGTCTGGAGGCGCGCCGGCAACCGGACTGGACGGCGTGGGAAGGATTGGTGGCCGAGATACACCGCGTCAAGCGAGTTGTGAATGTGGCCCTGGTGGGGAAATACGTTGAGCTACATGACGCCTATATGAGTGTGCGTGAGGCGGTTAATCATGCTGCGCTGGCTTTGGGGATCGAGGTTGAAATTGCCTGGGTCCACTCCGCCGAGCTGGAAAAAGGTCGCGGTTGGGAGGCGGTGCGAAATGCAGACGGCATCATTGTGCCAGGGGGGTTTGGCGGACGGGGGATCGAGGGAAAAATACAAGCCGCCCGGTATGCCAGGGAAAATCGAGTGCCTTACCTGGGTCTATGTCTAGGGATGCAATTGATGGTGGTGGAGTTCTCTCGCTATGTGTTGGGTGATGAGGAGGTCAATTCGACCGAGTTCGATCGCTCTACCCACCACCCAGTCATCGATTTAATGCCCGACCAGCGCGATATCGCTGATATGGGTGGTACAATGCGCCTCGGGCTGTATCCCTGCCGGCTACAAGCGGGGACGCGCGCAGCTGAGGCATATCAGAAGGATTTGATCAACGAGCGCCACCGCCACCGGTTTGAGTTCAACAATGCCTATCGAGAGGTGCTGCAGGAGCATGGCATGCGGCTTTCCGGGATATCCCCAGACGGTCGTCTGGTGGAAATCGCCGAATTGGAAGACCATCCATTCATGTTAGGGACCCAATTTCATCCTGAATTTCTCTCCCGCCCCAACCGCCCACACCCTTTGTTCATGGCGTTCTTGAAAGCCGTGCGCGAAAGAGCGGGGTTATTCGAATCCCCAGAGGTCGAAGCTGTAGCGGCACGAACTGCAATCGAGGAATACTCGCAGGTTGGGCGCAATGGTGAGAAGGAACGGGAAGCGGCCGAGTGAATATTGGATCATACTTTTTTTGATTACTGGCTTTCCACGACCTCACCTTCTTGTTCGGTCTCAACCGGCGTGGGCCGCAGGGCTTCGTCCAGGGTGAGGTGCTCGCGTCGCATCCCTGGAGCCGGAGTCCCGCAGTACGGGCACAGGTTCCAGGGTAATTCCATCAGCTTTCCACATTTGTGACAGGTCTTTTTCAATTTTGTATGGCAATTAGGGCAGACCATCCAATTCTCTTTTACCCGGCGACCACATCCTGGGCAGAGGAGGCTTTCCTCGATGGCTTGCAGCAAAGCTTCCTCTTCCAGCGTACTTTGATACTCCTCTTCAAGGGTGCGCGAGGGGCGCAGGATCAGATAAATGATGATGCCTGGGAGGAACAGGACGGCCACGACCAGAACTGCCAGAATACGGGCAAGGGGATCGCGCGCTCTGGAGCGAATGTCCCGGTAAGTCCAGAAGATAAGGCCCAGCCACAGAGCCGCAACAAAGGCGCCTCCCCAGGCCGTCAAGATCAATAATAGATTGCTCAGAGAAGAGGGGTCGAAGGGCATGGCTCACTCCATTTCGGCGATTATAGCATGGAAGTAATTGGAATCGGTTTTCGCTTGCGTATTTTTCGCTCCTGTTGTATATAGGAGCTGTAAAAAGGGTTGAAGGTTCCCTCAGGGCGCTTGAAGTATGGAAAGGTAAGTCTGACATTGCCGAAATAGGATTCTGCGGGAGGGGAAATGAAGGAGCAAAACGCTGCTTATCGAATAACGGATCTGGCTGAGTCGGAGCGACCGCGGGAGCGCCTGGCGAAACATGGCCCCAGGGCCCTCGCCAACGCGGAGCTTCTGGCGATTTTGCTGCGCGTGGGGGTCGCGGGAGAGAACGCGGTGCAAGTTGGCCAGCGCCTGCTCCAAGAGTTTGGAGGTGTCGCCGGTCTCCACCGGGCTGGCTTTGATGAAGTTTGTGGCCAGCATGGGGTGGGACCCGCCAAGGCTGCTCAGATTAAGGCCGCTCTGGAGTTGGGTTATCGCCTGACCCTTGAATCGCCTGAGGAACGCCCGACGGTTCATAGCCCCGAAGACGCCGCCGCATTGGTGCGATACGACATGAGCGCTCTTGAGCAGGAACAACTACGGGTGATGTTGTTGGACACCCGCAACAGGGTATTGGATATCCCAAAGGTATATCAAGGATCTTTGAATTCATCCCAGGTGAGGATAGGGGAATTGTTCAAGTCCGCCATCCGCCGCAACGCAGCTGCTGTAATCGTCATTCACAATCACCCCAGCGGGGATCCAACGCCCAGCCCTGACGACGTTGCCATCACACGAGCGATCGTCCAGGCCGGAAAACTCCTGGATATCGATGTATTAGACCATCTGGTGATCGGCGCTGGACGACATGTATCGCTAAAGGAAAGAGGCCTTGGATTTTAGATTGGTATCTTCTCAAAAATAGAGGGGGTGGGTGTTTGTTGGAGCGGGCGGAGCCCGCTCCAACAAACACCCACCCCTTCCTATTGAGAAGTTACCCTAGATTGTATACTTTACGTCAAAGCCCTGAAATTCCCCGGTGGCATTTTGCCAGCGTGGATTCACCTGGGTAACCATGGCGGCGCTGGGACCACGCCGAAGTGCCACAAGAAACTTGTCCAAAGCGGTACGTTCTCCTTCTGCCACCACTTCGACACTGCCATCTCGACGATTGCGCACCCAGCCTGTTACCCCGAATTCGCTCGCTTTGCGTAGAACAAAAGCCCGAAATCCGACTCCCTGGACGTGCCCATCGATTGTCAGGTGAAGTCGAGATTTTTCATCTGCGGCCATTTTCCCTCCTCTTTCGGTGAACTAATGCTCGATTGGCGCCCGATCGAACGGTGTTCGGGAGGATGTCTGGTTTATCTTTCCCGATGAGTGGTCGCTAAGCCCCTTCACGATCAGAATTAACGGCGCTGCCAGGAGCGCGGCGAACAATATCATCCACGGGGCCAATCCATTGAGTAAGTTCGACCCGGCTTTGTTTGCAAAGGTGTCTCGCTGCCACTGAAATTCGAGCCTGCTTAATGGTACTCCTAATGCCAGTTGGGCACCTCTATCACAATTTATACCAGATGCGTATTCTGAACGCAATCTGTCAAGTCCGGGACTCCCGTATTGATTGTATAAGTACCGGGTGAAAGAGGCCGATTCAGCATAAGCCAATAACGCGCTGGAGGCGTCTGTGGGGAACACCTGACAAAGAGCCGAGATCGGTAGAAACGAGCTGTTCTCGCCGGCGTTTTCTAGAAGAGCCAGATAGTCCGGATTGGGATATAGTTCTGAGATGGAAGCCAACCCTTCGTTGAACCAGGCTGGTAAGTTGGTATAAGAGTTTCCAGCAGATTGATAAAGCATGACGTGCATGAGCTCGTGAGGGATCTGCCGTTCTATCTCGAGTTTTTGCTCGGGCCCGGGCGGGAGCGATGCCATAATCACGCCCAGATCCGGGTCGGCGTGTCCCGCAATCCAGTTTTGGCCTGATAAGCGCAGAGAAGCCTGCATATCCTGGCTGTTTTTGTAAACGTAGATGTCGACTGTCTCGGGCGGGGGCAGAGGCAGGATGCTCTGAATATGCATAAGGCCGGCCTCGGCCGTATTCAAGATGTCCTGGGCAAAGGCGATATCTCCCCAATACCAGTGTACATGGAATGGTCCTTGATCCAGCTTTTCCCAGGCGAAGCGATTGTCTTCATAAAAGAAATCAAAAATCTGACTTTTATCCGTTTCTCCATTTTGAAAGTCGACCTGGTACCAATACGAAACGTGGGAAAATACTCTCAGGGGGTATTGATCTAAGTCATAAGTTGCTCTAACTCTTCCACCGGGACCGACCGTTGCTGGAACCACTTGCCTTTCCGAGGGGCCTTCCGGTTGGATGAAGACGTTAACCTGTTGGACTGGTTCTTCCGATTGAAGCGAAACATCGAAGTTGATCCGTTTCCCAAATACGTATTCAACCTGGGCATCTGCGACTTGAATCTGTGCCTGAGCTTGGGGTACCTGCTGGAAGGAGGCCAAACCAACAAACAAAACCGCGGTCAGGAGGGAGAGAAAGTCGAGGCGCATGTCAGGCACCCAAATACGCGAGGATCGGGGTAACCGTGATTGGACTGAGCAACGTGCTGATCACCACCACAGTGCTTACGAATGAGGGTTCTACATTGTATTCCGTGGCCAGCACCGTAGTGGTCACCGCGGTTGGCATAGCTGATTCACTCACGCCCGCTTGCCAGGCAGCGCCGTGCAAGCCAAAGATCACGGCCAATCCAAGAGCAAGCGCTGGTCCTGCCAGCAGCCGCATAGAATTTGCAATGGTCAAGGCCGAGGTTTGCCCATTCCACCGGGCATATGCCAGCTGGATCCCCATCAGGACCATCAGCATTGGGATGGCAGCATTCCCCAACAGGGAAACGGTTCGATCGATGGCGAGGGGTAATTGCCATTCAAAGCTATTGAAGAGAAAAGCGAGCGCAACGGCGTAAATCGCGGGCACTTTTAGCAGACTGAGCATTGCCGCTTTAGGGCTGGATGTACCCAGAGATGCAATAATCACACCAACTGTGTAAACCAGGATCGCCATAGTCGCAAAGTACACGCTGGCATGGGCCAGAGCCGCTTCATCGAAAGCGAACAGGTTCAGCGAGAGGCCGTAATTGCCCGAATTGCCAAACATCGAGGTGAGCAACACCGCGACCAACAGGCGGCGTTCTAACCGGAAGAGGCGTCCTAACAGCCAGGTGATTCCCCCCAGGATAAGAATGCTTGCTGTCGCGAACCCAGCCATGCGGGTGATGTCTTGTCCGCTTAACTTGCTGGTAGTAAGCAGGTTGAAAATCAAACACGGACTGAAAATATAGAAGGCAATTTGAGAAACCGGGCGGGGGCTGAGCTTAAGGATTTTTGCGAGCAGGTAACCGCTTCCTGCAGCCAGGAATATTGGGAGGATGTTGTTGCTGAACAGGATTAGGAGATCGCTCAATCCACAATGTCCTCGTCATCTTCGTCGCTATCTGTATTCAGATAATCCTCTTCACCTGCCAGTAACTCCAGCATTTCTTCCTCGAAATCCTCTTGGGAGAAATCGAAAAGAGAATAGAGCTGGAAATCCTCGGTGAAGGAGAGGTTATCCAAGGCATTTTGCAGGAGATCTGCTTCGTCGTAATCGTCAGATTCCTCCAAAAGCTTTTCTAACGCTTCTCGTACTCCTTCCCCGCCGATTTGAGAGAGCGACCAAACGGCTGCCTTGCGGACATTTTCATTGCTGTCATCGAGCAGTTCAATGAGGCGGGGCACCGAATCACTGATCTCCAGCTCGCCGGCGGCGCGGGCTGCTTCCGCCCGTAGGATGGGAAACTTGCTGTCCAGCATTGAAATGACATCCTCCACCCAACGCTCGTCGATGGAGCGTCCCATAGCAATCAAGGCGCTCGCCATCCACTCCGTTTCGCCAGATGAGAAAGCCTCCTCAATGAGGGCGGGCACTTCCTGGCGGCCTGAGTAACTTACGGATTCCAAGGCGCGGCGACGAACTTGGGCGGGCTCATCTGATTGGATCAAACGAAGTAGACGGTCTTCGATCTCCCGGAGAACTTTCTTTGGGAGCTGGTCAATTTCACCTGAATATACGAAACGACCCAATGCCGAGGCTGCTGCCGCCCGAACACCGGCGTCAGTGTCCGTTTCCATAAGATTGAGGAATAAGGGCACCAAATCAAGCGTCTCAAATTCCCACAGTATGCGAACGGCCAAATTGCGAACGCCTGGATCCTCATCGCACAGAGCATGTCGCCCGATGGCCTCAAAAGAGAGCAAATCATTGGAGTTTCCCAACTCTTCCAGATCCCTCATCAGGGCTTGCCGTCGCCACAATGGTATGTGGTGCCACGTTTTTTGCAGCGTGGCAATCTCTTCCGGCTCCAGATCGGAAAGGCGGTACAGATAGCGCGAATGGACATGATTTTCAATATCCACTAAGGCGTCTAGCAGATCTTGAAAGGGGATTTCAGAAGGGGTGGACATGGAATTCACTTTTACCGAAATCTTCATCGTTAACTGAGAACATATAACCAGATTAATGGACTTTACTTGGGGAGTTGTATGGGATTGACGAAATCCTGTAGGTTGATGTACAGCAACAACATCAGCAGCAATGCAAAGCTGACCAGATTGATAACGTTTTCGTACTTTGCTGGGATGCGGCGGCGCAGCACGATTTCCGGAATGATGAACAGAATGCGGCCGCCGTCCAGTGCCGGGATGGGGAGCAGATTTAAGATGCCCAGGGACAACGTTATTGTGGCGAAGAAACCCAGCACCCGGACGCTGGTTGGAATCGCCGGGGTTGGCTCGCTCTGGCGCACTTCCTGAAAAATGTCAAACATACCTTTAAAGCCGACCAGTCGCCCATCCTGTGGATTGGTCTGTCCCTGGATCAACTTTACGGGAAAAGTGAGAATCAGCTTGCTATGCTCGTAAACCGCCTGCGCGCCCATGGGTAGCGCTTCTGGGATTGTGATGGAACGGGTTGGATTCGTCATCACGATGCCAATTGCCCCCTCTCCCTCGGGTGGGTTGGTCCGAGGCACGAGTTTAACCTCCCCAGTCTGGCCGTCACGCGTGTAGGTAATATCGGTCGGTTTGCCCAAATTGGCCAGGATCGAATTCTGCAAATCATCTGTGCTGTTAATAGCCTGGTCATCCACTTTCGTGATGAGATCCCCGGGCCTCAAACCAGCCTGTTGCGCGGGGGAATTTTGTGCGATCTCAACCACCTCTACTTGATTGGTAATGGGAGCACCAATTTGGCTGAAGATGACTGTATAAAGGACGACGCCAACCAAAATATTGGAGAGTGGTCCCGCTACCAATACCGCCAGGCGCACCCAGGGACTGGCAGCTGCCAGGCCGCCTTCGATAGAAGGATCGTTCTCACCTTTGGGGCGGACAAAACCTCCCAGAGGCAGCCAGTTTAACGTGAATTTCGTGCCGCCAGCCTCAAAAAGGGTGGCAAGGCGTGGCGGGAATCCTACACCGAACTCTTCGACTTCAATGTTAAGCAAACGAGCCACCACAAAGTGTCCAAATTCGTGGATGATGATCAAAGCGGCCAGCGCGCCGACGAATTGGGCTATTTCAATATATAGAGTCGTATTCATTCATTATTTACCTGCGTGGTTAAATTAAACACAATCGATCCTTTGATTATATCCTGTCCTGGAGGATCAAGCCAGCGACCAGAAACGCAGAACTGGGATTCTAACAGAATTCTAACTGTTCGATTCTATCAGGTGCGCCGGTGGACCGGGAGACGCTGAGAGTACGTTTTTCACGCCCTGAATCTGATTCAATTGGGCGATTACCTGGTGAGCGGTCGCTCCGGGGCAGAGGACATGCACATTTGGACCGGCGTCAATCGTGTAACAGACAGCCAATCCATTCCTGCGCCAGGCTTGCACGGAGTGGATAACAGCCAGCGTAACAGGCTCCCAATAGATCAAGGGCGGCGTGGAGGTCATCATGACGGCGTGCATCAGGTTGCTATCCAATTCGACCACCTCGGCAAAGGATTCGAAATCACGCTCAAGGATGGCCCGGCGGCACCACTCCAACCGGCGGCGTGCGTCGTTCACCCGGGCAGCCTGGAGAGGGCTGCTGCCGGCAAGGTTATGGCCTTCGGTAGACCCAACCGGTTTGTGCGCCGGGCTTACGATAGCGATGCAGTCCATAAGGTCCCAATGTTCGGGTGAAGCGAGGGAATACGCATACGAAGTTTCATCACTATCCCCCGCGCGCCACTCTACGAATCCGCCGGGCACGGACCGGCAAGCTGAACCGGAGCCCGTTCGGGCCAGACGCGAGAGGCCGCGCTGGCTCAAGTCCAACCCGGCCGCGGTTGTTGCCGCCAGGCTGAGCGCCGCGAAAGCGGATGCGGATGAGGCGATACCAGCGCCAGTGGGGAAGTTGTTTTGGCTGATGATCCAAGCGAACTCATGTTTGCGGCTCATCTGCCGGACTCGATTCAAGAGCTTTCGCACGCGCTGCTGGGCTGGGTCCGTGGCTGGCCGGTCGTTGATCACAAGATGATCTGAGGTCAGAGCCGGATCGAAACTGACCTGAGTTTGGGTGTACAGGCCATCCAGGTTCATCGAGATCGAGCCGTTGGCTGGGATGCGCAGGTCAGGATCCCGGTTTCCCCAGTATTTAATGAATGCGATATTCGCGCAGGCGACGGCCGTTACCGTAGCATTATTCATTTACCATTCATCTATTGCAAACTCATCCGCAAAAGGATTTACAAATCGAATTCCTTCTAAGGTTTGTCCATCCTGAAAATCTTCACTAAAGATCACTGGCACCTGATTGAGTCTGGCACTGGCCCAAATTTGCGCATCGTAATAGGAAAGCTGATAATCGCGTACACCGCGGGCAGCTTCCAAAACGATTTGCGGGGTGAGGGAAAATACAGGAAAGGCGCTTTGCCAGTATTCTACCTGTTTGAACATTTCGTTGGCTGGTAATTGCATCTTCGCCGTTGTCACGCGAAAGAATTCACGCAGGCATTGGACACTTAAGCACCCAGTGGCTGTTTGCTCAGCTTTCCAGATAATGGCCTTGGCTTTCTGGTGTAACGACGACTCGCGAACATCAAAGGCATACACGAGCACGTTGGTATCCAGCAGGATGGATGGCATTTCTAATTTCCCTTGGGCTTATCTCAGCGACTTTCTCTCTCCTCATAAAGCTCCTCACGATTGAATTTGTAAGGTTTACCTTGCATAAATTCAGGCCGTTTGCGCAGCGATTCCACGTAAGCAAATATTTTTTCTAGTGCCTTATGGCTGTCATGCACTAAAGGTGTGGCTAATTCTGCCTCGCGATCCAGCGCTTGTCGGATTACTTCTGCTTCAC
>DASQQR010000490.1:0-5698 GCA_035643335.1 Anaerolineales bacterium | reverse complement strand
CGGCGAGGTAGCTCAGCGGTAGAGCAGGGGACTCATAAGCCCTTGGTCGTGGGTTCAAATCCCACCCTCGCCACCTTTCCAAGATATTCTTTTGCACCTACCATCTGGTAGGCTTTTTTATTATTGGGATCAGGCCAATTTTTCTTTGGTTTCGATGTTTTTCTAGTACAGGAGAGCCGAACATGGACGACACTATTTTGCTCGGTCAGGGCCGTGAAATCATTCCCATCTCTCGCGTTCACTGGGAAGGGCATTTATCAAAGTTGCCGGAGCATAGCCAATCTCGCCTCGCTTTCATGTCCCCAGCCCATCATCACATCCGCAATTTCGTCGTCAGGCAGCTCCCAACTACCGGTAGTCCCATTTCCCCAGCGGAGATCGCCGAGTCTCTCGAATTGCCTGTTAAGCAGGTAGGAGAGATTCTGGACCAGCTCGAAAAGAATCTGTTCTTCCTGGTTCGGGATCTCCATGGCGGGGTCACCTGGGCTTTTCCGGTGACCGTTGAACCCACGCCACACCGGCTGACCTTCGAATCGGGCGAACAGATCTATGCGGCTTGAGCGGAAGACGCCATGGCGACGCCCTTCGTGCAAGGGCGCTTACGTGATCGGCCCCTGTCTGTCAGAGTACACACCCAATGTGCTCACTGTAATCAACCTCTGGATCTTACTGTTGACGACAAATTGCGCTATCAGGTTCTCCAGTCTAGGGCCAGACCGTTGCTCTTCCAGCCTCAAATTAATTGGAACACCTTTGCCGACCCGAACATCATCCACGCCTATTGAAGGAATTCCGTCTTCTTCTGGTCAGAAGAACACGCCCGCGAATATCGAGATCGAATCGATCAGGTGGATGGCATCTATTTAACTTTGGAGCAAAGTGCCTACGCTACTCCCATTACTCAGGGCGCACTTTTTGGCTTTAGATAAGCGCAAGGTTCATGGTTGTCGATGTGCTCAAATGTTGAGTGCTCCCATCTTTATTCCCTGCTACAAGGTTTGCATAATCAGTGATACAATTTTTTTAAAATTTCACCCGGGGTAGAAATTCGAACCTGACGCTTTTCAGCTTTAACCAGATCGCTATCTGCATGGATAAACCTGCCTCTCTCCAGCTTGTCGCTGGTCTAAAAGACCTCGCTGAAATACGCCACTTTGTTGAGGAAGAAGCTACAGCCCTTGACGTTGAACCGTCGGCAATCTACGATATTAACCTTGCTGTCACCGAAATGGTTACGAACATTATTGTCCACGGCTATCGCGGCCAGCCGGGGAGAGTGGAGATCGAAGTGGGCCGAGAAGGGGATTCCGTCGTGATCCGCTTGCGCGATCAGGCGCCGGTATTCGATCCCACCCAGGTCCCTCCACCGAATTTAGAGCTGCCACCGGAGGAACGACCCTTGGGCGGCCTGGGCGTCTTCTTAACCAAACATTTTATGGATCGCATGAGTCATCGAATAACCGCTTCACAGGGAAATGAATTAACTCTCGTCAAGAAAAATATTATTATGAACAGCGACCAGGAGGAAGAGCATGCAAATCAGTGTTGAACAGGTTCAGGGGGAGGAACCGGTGACGATTATGGCCCTTCGAGGCGACCTCGATCATTCCAGCTTTGAGGCCGTTATCGATAGAGCCAAGGATCTCTATCAGGCCGGGACCAGGAAATTGTTGCTTGACATGAGCGATTTGAATTTTATGAGCAGTTCTGGAATTGTGGCGCTGCACAGTATCCTGTTATTATTCAGGGGAGAAATGCCACCTGACCCGGGGTCGGGATGGGAAGCTCTTCACGCAATTGACCGGGCCCGCGGCTCCGGTCTGCAGGCCAACGTTCGTATTCTGAAGCCTCAACCGAAGGTGGCCCTCACGCTGACGAAGAGCGGGATGACCGAATTTTTCGAAATCTATGATGACCTGCAAACCGCGCTTGCATCGTTTTAGGAAAGGAAATTGCCAACATGGAGATCAACGTTTCTCAAGAACAGGCTCGCGTTCCGGTGACCGTCTTTCGTCTTAAAGGAGAACTAACCTCGGACGTGGAGTTGCAGACCGCGGCGCAAGAAGCCTTTGAAGCCGGAACTCGCAACATTTTGCTGGACCTCAAGAATGTCCCTTATATGAGCAGTGCTGGACTCCGTGCCATTCATAACATTTTTATGATGTTGCGTGGCGACGCACCTGCCGAAAGTGACAAAGCGATGACGGCTGGCATCGCTGCGGGCACCTTTACTTCACCCCACCTTAAATTGCTGAACCCCACCCAACACGTCCACGAGGTGCTGAAGACAGCCGGATACGATATGTTCCTGGAGATTCATCGGGATTATAAAAAAGCAATTGCCTCCTTCTAGCCGGAACTTTCATGGATAAATCCCTCATCCGCCAGGTGCCGCTCTTTTCTACTCTGCCGCCGCCGGAAATCGATGCACTGGCTGCAGGACTCCAGGAGGTGGACTACCCTGCCGAGACTGTTCTCTTCCGAGAAGGTGAGCACGGCGATAAATTCTATATCGTGGCACACGGGCAAATTGAGATCATCAAAGCCATGGACACCCCGAGCGCTCGCCGGCTGGCGATTCGCGGCACTGGCGAGTTCATTGGTGAGATGAGCCTGCTTAACCCCGATGGCTTGCGCACCGCCAGCGCCCGGGTATATAGCGAAGCGCGCCTGTTAGAAATGACTCGGGTTGAATTTGATGCCCTCTTGCACCGCGAGCCTACCATCGCTTATGAAATGCTGCGAGTCCTTAGCACTCGCCTGCGCCACGCCCATAACGAATCCATTCGCGATCTAAAAGAGAAGAACCGCAAGCTGGCTGAAGCCTATGCCAGCCTCAAAGCTGCCCAGGAACAGATCATTGAGAAAGAGATCTTGGAGCGTGAGCTCTCCCAAGCCAGGGGAATCCAAGAGAGCATGTTGCCCAGGACCTTGCCCCATTTTGAAGGCTATGAACTCGGTGCGCGCATGGTGCCAGCGCGGGCGGTTGGCGGAGATCTGTTTGACCTGATCCCTTTAAGTCCTGACAAGTTGGGCGTGGTGGTGGGCGACGTATCTGGTAAGGGAGTGCCCGCGGCGCTCTTCATGGCGCTAACCACTAGCCTGATGCGCGCTGAAGCACGGCGTGCTTCTTCGCCTCGGCGGGTACTCAACCAGGTGAATCATCTCTTGCTTGAAATGAACGCCAAAGGGATGTTCGTGACCGTCCTTTACGGCATTTTACATAGAAGAACGCGGGAATTCGTCTATGTCCGTGCGGGACACGAAATACCTCTGGTGTGGGATGAAAATGGCGAAATCATGTCCGTCGAATTGGGCAGTGGGCAGCCATTGGCTATTTTGCCAAATCCCATCCTTGAGCCTCAGACACTAACCATACCTCAGGATGGTATTATGTTGCTGTTCACCGATGGCGTAACTGAGGCCAGAGATCCAAAGGGTGATTTTTTTGATCAAGACGGGCTGGAATCCCAGGTTCCCGAGCTCCTGAACATCTCCGCTCAAGGCGTGTGTGATCGCCTTATTCGAGTCCTGATGGATTACCAGGGCACAAGCCCCCAGGCCGACGATATCACCCTCGTCGCGATTCGGGCATCAACCTGACCTTTCACTTACGCATTGGTCAATTTACCCCTCGTGGGGCAGAATCTTTCCTTTTGACCCGCTGGTTCCGCGTACCACCCTGTATCCGCTTGCTTGGCTAATCGCGGTGTCATAGATTACGAGCGTGGCGGGCACCTCCGTCTTATGGACCGGGTCATAACCCATGACGGTTCCGGGGTTGATGGCCAGCGTCCTTCCTACCGTTTCTGTTTTGTAAATATGGTTATGCCCGTAACAAACGACATCGTATTTCTCTGATTCGGACAGAGCTAGAGCGATATCCTGGTAGTGGTTGGCAGCGAATAGCTTGCCGCCCATCTCTCCTTGGAAATATTCGCCGTGGAGGTGGACATTACTATATTTGGCGCCTACATTGGTAATCCGGTACAGATCGCCGTCATTATTCCCGAATACAATGTGGATGGGTCCGGGAAATTCATTGGCCATTTGTGCTATTACAAAAGGCGAGCACAGATCACCGCAGACGATCATCGCGTCCGTATTTTTGACTCCTTCCAGAGCCGCTGCCAGGTTCCAGACATTATCGTGAATATCCGAGAGTATCGCAATACGCATAAGGATCTCCTTTCAAGTGGTTGGTCAAACTCGTACTTCGCTTAATCATAATATGAACCATCCGAAGCATGTCCATATTGTGGACCTCCAGGTTTCATTCTCAATTCTGGTGATCCTCTATTAGAATGTTATCGTTGGACAGAACTTCTGTTTGCATCAAGACCTGCATCCGGAGAACCGATGATCTTATTCTTTATTCGCCATGCCCAATCTGTTAACAATGCACTGGCTGCTGAAGACATATCCACGAAAGGTCGCCATTCGGATCCTGAGCTGACCAGCCAGGGCGAGCAACAAGCGGAGCGATTAGCTGAATTCCTGCGCCGCGGCGGTCCATCCGGGGGGCAGCTCGAACTGAGCCGTTCCTCGGCTGGTTTCGGAATTACGCATTTGTACACCAGTCTAATGGTCCGTTCGGTGGCAACTGGCGCGGTGATTGCGCGCCGCCTGAACTTACCCTTGCTGGCCTGGGAGGAACTACACGAACGAGGCGGCATTTTCCTGGAAGATCAAGTCACGGGCGAGCTGATTGGGCTATCCGGTGAGGGCCGGGCGTATTTTGAAGAGTACTTCCCCGAATTGCTGTTACCGCGAGATCTCCCGGATGCCGGTTGGTGGAATTCCCGCCCCTTTGAGGGAGCTGAACAGTGGCCTACTCGTGCATGGCGTTTTCTCGCGCAACTGCGCACCAGACATGGTGGCAGTGAGGATCGTGTGGCCGTCGTGAGCCACGGGGGATTCTATAATGATTTCCTGCGCGCCCTTTTGCCGCTTCCGGCGGAGCCAAAGAGCTGGTTCGAACTGAATAACGTCGCGATCACTCGCATCGACTTTCAGGAAGACATCGTAATTGTTAAGTACCATAACCGCATCGATTACCTTCCTGCGGACATGGTTACCTAACTTTCGCAGCGATCCGGTGCTCTGGATATACTCCCTTGTCGTTGTCCGGGTAAAAAGGAGTAAATTGGTACGTTTTGCCCATTGACATGGGGCAGAAATGGCTGTAAAAATAGATTATGGTGGGGTCTGCATATATTACTGTTGAATCCGTTTTGGCTTATGGCGGGGCAAGTGGTCAGCACTACCTCCGGGGGGATATTTTTGTTAAAGAGGAGGGGAGCATGTAACCTAGCTGGTTTCTTCCCTACCATTCTTAATCCAACCTTATTCGCCATGAGGAGGAAGCAATATGGACTCGATCGAACCATCCAAAAGTTCGTTGCATGGTTGGTCTCCCGCACAAATGCGTCGTTTCATCTTTGGCTCCGTTTGCGTTTTCGGCACCGCATTAACCATTTATCTTCTGACGCTGGGGGTGTCTAAGCCCAGGCGGGCCGTGGCTGCCTCAGCTCAGATCGCCTGTTTTTCACCGGTAGCCGATGCTTATGTAGACTCTGCTGCCGCCGACACCAATTTTGGTTCGAATGCGAATCTTATGCTGCAGGCTGGCCCTAACGGCACGTCTTTGATCTATGCACGCTTTGATCTCAGCGAGCTTCCCGCAGATTCCACAGTC
>DASQQR010000489.1:0-15548 GCA_035643335.1 Anaerolineales bacterium | reverse complement strand
CTTCCAGAGGCTGGGATTGAAGATCGATTCATGCAGCCAGCGCTGGTACTCTTCTTCCGGCAAGGGGATAAATCCCCAATGATCGCGGAAGGCTTCCTGGCTGGCATCCCAGATCTGGCGATAATGCTCGGGGTGGGCCTGGCGCACTTCGAGACCCTCGGGCATAGGGGTGACCGTCACCGGCTCGGAAAGCGAGCGCACCATCGAGTAGGCGTAGCGGACCGCCTGATAGGCCTCGCTGACCAGAAGCGCCTCTTTGCCGGCCTCGCTATCGACGGCGAACACCTCAAAGAATAGTGGCGTCGAATCCTGGATCTGGCCGGCTTTTAGCTGGCCAGCGGCTATCTGGCGCAAGCGCGCCTCGTTGTAGCGCAACATGGCGCGGCCGATGCCCTTGCGCCGCCAGGCAGGATGCATGAAATTGATGTGAAAACCCAGCCATTCACCCTCTTTGTTCAGATTCCACTCCACGCGGCTATAGGCGATCACGTCTCCGTTAACCTCGGCAAACAGCATATCCTGATAGGGATCGCAGTTGTGCAGGTGGGTGTAATAATTGGTGATATCCTCCAGCGAGTCGGAGCGTTGCAGGTCATCCTCCGACTTAGCAGCGTTGATCATGGCCAGAATATTGGGATAATCGGATGGGCCCTGAAAAGCGCGGAAAACTAACCTTGGAATTTCAGGGGCGTAGTCTAAGATAATCTCTTGTGTAAACGATTCCGTGACACTCATTTTTTCTCCTGTATTATTACTACCCGAGTAACTACTCCGCCGGTTCCTCCTTGGCTGGCAGCATGAACTTGAAGCCGTAATTATCCGCCAGCCAACCGCCCAATGGCGGCCCGATGACGGCGACCACCATGAAAATGGTCTCGGTGATGCCAAAGACGCGCGCCCGGTTCTCCTCGGTGGATTGCTCGGCGATGAAGGCGCTGAAGCTGGGTCCAACCAGCGAGCGAGTCACCGAGGCAAGGCCTTCGCCCAGCAGGACCCACTGCCAGGTCGGGGCCAGCACCAACCCGACGTAGGAGAGTGTGCCTGCCAAACTGCCCATGGCGATGCTGCGCAGCCGGCCGAGTGAATCAGAGATCCAGCCGCCCAGGATCTGCAGTGCCAGGGGCACGATCTGGGACAGGGTGAAGAACAGGCCTACCTGCACCACGCTGGCGTTCAAATCCTTGAGATAGAGCGGCAGCATGGCCTGGTACATGTGCCCGCCGGTGTTGGCCAGCACCATGGCGACCATAAACAAGAGCAGCATCCTGTTGATCAAGGGAGCTGCCGTGGCCCGCTCCAGGACAGCCGCGCTGCCCTGGAGCGCCCCCACGGGTTCCCCGTCGATGCCTGCTTCTGAGGTTGAGATGGTTTCAGTGTTCATGCCGGCTCAAACCATATTTGGCGTGCGCATCTTTAAACAACCTCCGGTTCGTGTGGATGCCCTGTGCCGAGTCCCGTCACTCAGGGGACCCGCGCTCACTCAGGAGCATCTTAGTCGCCGAATAATCCCAGCAACCTGACATAGCGCAACGCCAGGTCAAAAATCCTGGATCCTTTACGGGCGACCTTGCGCTGTTCGCGAACACTTTGATCCTGCTTCTTGGCAGCCTTCAGCAACCTGGCATTTTGAGCCGCCTGGTGCAAGGCGTTGTACTGGTTCTGAACCACAGCGTATTTCGCGTCGTAGAAAGCATCATTGTCATAATGGGCATTATTTATATTGCCAGCATTCCGTTCTATCCGATAAGCAGGTTTTTCGGATCTCGATTTTTGTCCGTCATTCACGTCCTTCGTGATCATGATGACTTGCCTCCAAGTTCCAGGCCGAAAAACCGCTTCGTACCTCTCACTCAAACAAGTTGGGGGGTGTTTTTGGTGCGGGCGAAGCCCGCACCAAAAACACCCATTCCCCCGTTTATTGAGAAGTTGCTCACTCATCCATTACGATGCAGTTTTCCGGTTCGTTTCGCATACCGTTCGGCCAGGCCGAAAACCCATAATCCAAAGGGGATGGCGATCAATCCCATGATCAGGGTCGGCCAGATATTGGGCCACAATTTCAAGGTACTGGTGCCTTCCAAAAGAGCCAGGCGGGTGCCGTCCAACACGTAAGTCGCCGGGCTGACGATGGCGATCTTTTGCAAGAGGTCTGGCAGCACATCCACCGGGTAATACACGCCGGAAACCAGGAGCAGCAGGGCGATGATGACATGGGTCATCTGGGCGCCCCGCTCAGGAAAGAGCAAGGGCAGCACCGAGCCCATGATACCCACACCGATGAAGGAGAGACTTCCGGCCAGCAGCATAACCGTCCCGCCGAGCAGGTTCGCCCGGCTCATGTCGATGTTGAACATCGCCACGGTGACTACCAGGATCACGCCGGTGAAGAGCATGCTGTAGAACACGGCGAAGAAGGTCTGCCCGGCCATGTGGGTGAGGCGGCGGATGGGAGCCATCAAGGTATACTCAATGGTGCCCTCCCAACGCTCGATGCTGATCACCTCGGTGATCCAGTAGAAAATCGATGAGAGGTAGCGCCATACCAGAGTTCCGATCACCAGGTAAAGCACCAGATAGCGCCCGTCCACGTTCTGGCCACCGCCGATGCGCTCCATGCCCAGGCCAATGTAGCTGACCGAGAGGCTGTTGGCGATGGAGTACACCAGCCAGACCAGCTCCCAGGACCAGTAGCGCTTGACCAGGTTGGCGTTGCGCTCTACGAAGGCATAGGTGGCTCGAAATTCATGTGTAAGTGTAGTCATAAGGGCACCTCCATTCTTCCTTCAAAGTACCAACAGCATGTGGTACGTGGTTCGTGATACGTGATGCGTGATTCATATTCCATGGTCCTGGTGAACGATGAGTGTAGCTTTCTTCACGTTTCACGCCTCAGGCCCCACATATCACGCGTCTTCTCTGACCAGCTGCTTGCCGGTCAGTTCCAAAAACACATCTTCCAACGTTGTTTCGTGCCCATTGCGCGGAATGGACCTCTTTAGGGCACTGGGGGTATCCAGCGCCACGATCTTGCCACCATCAATGATGGCCACCCGGTCGCACAAGTTGTCGGCCTCCGCCATGTCGTGGGTGGTGAGCAAAATGGTCGTGCCACTTTCCCGATTGAGCTCGCGGACGACAGTTTGAACTTCGCGCTTCGAGCGGGGGTCAAGGCCAGTGGTTGGCTCGTCCAGCAGAAGGACCTGCGGCCGGGAGAGCAGCGCCCGGGCAATGGCAACCTTCTGCTGCATGCCGCGGGACATCTCTTCCATGGGCTGGTAGATCGAGCGCTTGTCCAGGCCCAGGCGGGTAAGGATTTCCACCACCCGGCGGCGGGTCTCGCGCCCTTCCATCCCATACAGGCGGGCCCCGTAGATCAGGTTCTCCATTGGGGAGAGCTTCTTGAAGAAGCTGGCTTCCACGGAAACCCGGTTGATCAGGCGCTGCACCTGCATGGGCTGGCGGACAACGTCGTAACCCATCACGTAGATCTCGCCGCCATCGGGCAGCAGCAGCGTGGCGATCAGGCGGATCAGCGTGGACTTGCCGGACCCGTTGGGACCCAGTACCCCGAAGACCTCACCCTGGCGCACGGCGAACGAGACCCGGTCCACGGCGATGACTGCCGGCTTACTCCCATTTTTACTCGATACCGCTGGGGCAATTCTCTTCCAGAACGGTCCATTGGGTTTTCCGAATTTTTTATAGGCATCATTGACGATAATTGCATCAGGCATCTCGAACCTCCTTTAGCGTAAAACAAAAGGGCCACGGGGCGCACCCGTGGCCTGCAAAGGCATGACGCAAAGAATAAAAAAAGCCACGGGGCTTGGAGTGCACCCGTGGCCACAAGAAGCATTACTGAGATTTCATCTACTGATCACCAGGCGCACTCCGCGAAGGCATTGGCAAACCGCTGGTCCCAGCGGCTGCGCGTACCTTAATATTCGTAAAGAAACTCTGGGACATGAAGTACGCCTCCTGGTAATTAAGTGTCCCAAGGATACCATGCAAAGCAGGATTGGTCAAGGCTAAACCACCTCAGGATGCTAGTTGACATTCGATTAATCTTGTGCTAATATCTGAAATGACGTTCCAAATAGTAAAACTGAAGCCCGGTTCAGTGAGGTCTAACAATTTTCCATCCTTAAACCGTTGATGTTCTTATCAAGCCTGAAGCAACTCGATGTGTCCACCTCCGGAAAACAGAGATGGAAAAAACCCTCAAGCCTTTCCGAACCACCATCGCTGAAGAGAGGGCAAATACTTTCGCCGCGCTTTCAACGACAGTCGTCAAGGCTTTAAGCATCATTGAGATTCTTGCCTCCAGTTTCGAGGCAGGGATCAGTCTCATTGAACTTTCTGCATCGCTCAATATGCCGAAGAGCACCATACATCGCTATTTGGCGACGCTTCTTGAATTGAGGCTTGCCGAGCGCTGTGGAGTCGATCGATATCGCCTGGGCACCAAAGTGATAGAACTCGCCGGTTCATATCTGGCGAGCAGCGACCTTCGCAAAGAAAGCGAGACCATCCTTAACGAAATTGCTGAAAAGACGGGGGAAACGGTTCATCTGGCAGTGCCCTCCGGCGCAGAAGTTGTGTACATCGCAAAGGTAGAGAGCAGATATACGTTGAGAATGTTTTCGTATATCGGAGCGCGCCTGCCCATGTACTCCACTGCTTTAGGGAAATCCATCCTGGCATTTAGTGGAGCTGAACGCATCCAAGCGGTACTGCTCGAGCTGCCAAAACCCCGCACCCCGAATACGATCACCTCAGCGCAAGCGCTAATGGAGGAGCTCAATGTTGTTCGTTTGCGAGGCTTTGCCATCGATAATGAGGAGAACGAAGCAGGTATTTGTTGTGTTGGCGCTCCCATCCTCGATTATACCGGCAGGGCAATCGCAGCCATGAGTATCTCTGGCCCCTGCGACCGTCTGGATCGAGAACACTGCATCCAATTGGGGCCCATTCTACGAGAGGCTGCTCAAAAAATTTCAAAGCGGAAAGGCTATGCTGGTTAAACGTTATCCCCGCAAATTGGCATCCTGAACCAGATCCTAATCCTGGATTACGGCAAAACCCAAACGATAGGTTTAATTTTCAAGGAGGTGTCCTGAAGCCAATCCTGTTCAGCAAGAATTGTCAACTCGTTAGATCAAATTACTCAAAACCTAAGGAGGCTAAGAATGAAGACCAAGTTAATGAACATCCTTCTGATGCTGATCGTGTTCTCTTTACTTGTGGCGTGCGCGGCTCCTGCACAAACGCAACCGCCTGCACAAACCGAAGCGCCTGCCGCAGAGACACAACCAGCTGCACAAACCGAAGCGCCATTCACCGGTGATGTGACCGAATTCCAGGCGGATACGACCAACCTGTTCCCGAATGGAATCGGAGAAGTCCAGTGCCAGGGCGTCAACCTGGTCGTCGCCACCCAAACCGGACCGCAAATCGCCAGCCCAATGGAAAACCACTGGCAAGAGTGGGGAGAAAAGACGGGCGGCACGGTCGAAGTCCAGACGTTCCCGTTTGGCGAGCTGTTTGAAAAGATTCGCGCCGGCTATGTCTCGGGCGCCAGCCCCTTCGACATCATCGTCTACGCTTCGGACTGGGCGGGCGACCTGATGGGCGCCGGGTATCTGCTGGAAGTCCCCCAGAAGAACCAGGACCAGATGGGTTACCAGTACCTGATCCCGACCTACCGCGACCGGATCCTCTCTTGGGGCGGCACGGTGTACGGCACCCCGTATGACGGCGATGCCCACAACACCTACCTGCGCAAAGACCTCTTGACGGACCCCACTTTCATGGCCGATTTCAGGACCCAATACGGGTATGATATCGAGGTGCCGATAAGGACCTGGCAGCAGTACCACGATATTGCCGAGTTCTTCAACGGCAAGGAGATCGAAGGCCAGACCATCTACGGCGCCGGCACGGCCTTCAAGCGTAATGCTCAGTCCTACTGGACGTTCCTGGGCATCGCGGCCCCGTTCGCCAAATCCCCCGATGATCCGGGCTACTTCTTCGATACGGAAACGATGGAACCGCGCATCAACCACCCGGGCTTCGTAGAGGCACTGGATTTCTACACTTCCCTGGTGGAGGTCGGCCCTCCGGACGTGGTCAACTGGGATGTAGGCAACATTCGCAGCGACTTCCCCGCCGGCAGGCTGGCCTTGGCGATCGACTGGGGTGACGTTGGCCCGCTGGCGGCCGACCCGAACGCGTCAGTAGTGACGGATAAGTGGTCCGCACAAGCGCATCCGGGGGTCGACAGGTACTACGATGCCAAGCAGGGTGATTGGGTAGAGGAGTACAATCAGGCGCCCTTCCTGGCCTTCGGCGGTTGGGTCGGCGGCGTGTCCGGCACGACAGAGAATCCGGAGTGCGCCTTCGACTTCCTGTCCTTCATGGGCAACTACAACATGAGCTTGTTGCTGAGCACCACGGGGGGCACTGGAGTCAATCCGCACTTCTACAGCGATCTGAACAACCTGGAACCGTGGCTCGCCTCCGGTATGAGCGAAGAGCAGGCCACCGAATACCTGGGGGCAGTTCGCACCACCATCGAGCACCCGAACGCTGTCGTGGACCTGAGGATCACTGGCGCTGCCGAGTACTTCGATGCCCTGGATACCCAGCTGGCGCGGGCTGTCGCTGGAGAGGTTAGTTCCCAGGAGGCGTTGGACCAGGTCGCGGCCGACTGGAACGCTATCACCGATCGTCTCGGGCGCGACCAGCAGCTGAAACTCTACCGGCAGATGCTCGGTCTACCGACAGACTAGATCACAGCCATTTGCGTAGAGGTTGACCAGGGTGCGGGCCATACAGGTATCTACACCCTGGTCGGCCCAGGTCTTTTCAGCTCAGTAGTAATTCGGTAGCCACTAATGGAGTCGCTGATAAAGCTACTGGCTGCCGATTTTTTGGCGAGAAAACTGCGCTGCCCAGAAATTCGGACCCGCTTGGCCAAATCCCACCCCGGGACTACAGAAAAGGAATGAGCCTATGCAAGATGTCAGCGTACAAGAAGCCAAGACCCGCAGGGCTCAAATAGCGCTCGAAGAGCGAACCCAGGCGAGAGATCGGACCGCCAGCCGGGTATTCCTCATGCCCACGGTCATCCTGATTCTGGTGCTGTCCATCTTCCCCCTCATCTTCTCATTGGTTCTGGCCTTCATGAGCTGGGACCTGAGCCGCCTCGAAGGCGGAGTGCGCTTCGTCGGGCTGCAGAACTTTCGGACCCTGTTTGCCGATCCCCGCTACTGGAGCACGGCGAAGGTCACCTTGATTTTCGTGGTCTGCTCGGTCGGCTTGCAGTATATCCTCGGCCTGGGACTGGCGCTGCTGCTCAACCAGGAGATCCGCGGCCGGCGCTTTTTCCGGGTCGCTTTCCTGGTGCCTATGATGTTGACCCCTGCGGCTGTCGGTTATGTCGGCCGCATGCTGTTCAACGAATCCCAGGGCCCGATCAATGACATCATCCAGGCCCTTGGAGGGCCCTTGATCCCCTGGCTGAGCAACTCCCGGCTGGCCCTGCCCTCCCTGATCCTGCTGGACACCTGGGAGTGGGTGCCCTTCATGACCATTGTCCTGCTAGCCGGGCTCCAGTCGCTCCCGCCTGAAGTGTTCGAGTGTGCCCGAGTGGACGGGGCTGGGGATTGGACAACCCTCAGATATATCACCTTGCCGATGCTGGCGCCGGTCTCCATTACTGTGATCTTAATCCGCGCCCTGGAAGCCTTCAAGCTGTTCGATATCGTCATGGTGATGACCGGCGGCGGTCCCGGCACGGCCACCGAGACAGTCACTATGTACGCTTATATCGTCGGCATGAATAACGGCAACCTGGGGTACGCTTCCGCCATCGCCTACTCGTTGCTGATCATGGTGATCCTCTTTTCTACCATCTTTATCAATTCCCTGCGCGGCCGGGCTGCGGCGGCTCAGGGGTGAGGATCTGCGATGCAACTCACACTAAACCAAACCCGAAAAGTCAAATCGGTCGTCACCTATACCCTGCTGATCATCTGGACAATCATCTGTCTTTTTCCGATCTACTGGGTGGTCATCACCTCGATCAAGCAACCGATCGCTGTTTTTCAGGGGCCTAAGTATTTCCCCTGGATCGATTTCGAACCGACGCTCAACGCCTGGAAATTCCTTCTAACCGGGCCGACCTCAGCTGCCGTGTACCGCAGCTGGAGAAACAGCGCTATCCTAGCCATTACCAGCGCCGCCATCGCGGTGATGATAGGCGCCATGGCTGGTTACGGCCTCACCCGCTTCCGCTACTACTGGTCGGGCATCCGCTGGCGGAACAACGATATCGCCTTTTGGGTGATATCCCAGCGCATGCTGCCGGCTGTGGTCGTGATCCTGCCTTACATGATCATGTACCGCATAGTCGGTTTGATTGACACCCACGCCGGGATGATCCTGGCCTACACGGTCTTCAACTTGCCTTTCGCCATCTGGATCCTGAGGGACTTTTTCGCAAGTCTGCCGGTCGATCTGGAAGAGAGTGCCATGATCGATGGCGCTTCACGCTTTAAGGCCTTTCGGAGCATCGTGCTGCCCTTGTCTTCGCCCGGGTTAATTGCAACCTTCCTTTTTTGCCTGGTATTTACCTGGAACGATTACCTATTCGCGCTGATGCTCACCTTCAGCAGAGCAAGCACCCTGCCGATGTTTATCGCCGGCGAAGGTACGCAATCCTACGGTCCGCAGTGGTGGTATCTCTCGGCGCTGTCCCTGTTATCCATCGCCCCTATGATTCTGATCACCTTGCTCGTCGAACGTTACATTACCCGCGGCCTGGTGGTGGGGGCTATCAAATGAACATCACAGTTTCAAGGTAAAGGTGAACCATGGATTACCGCTTCATGGGAAGGACCGGGCTGAAAGTCTCGGAGATCTGTCTGGGTTGCCAGACCTTTGGTTGGGGAGCAGACGAACCAGCCTCGCATGCATTAGCTAATCGCTTTGTTTCAGCGGGAGGCAACTTTTTCGACACCTCCAACATATATAACGAAGGCTTGTCAGAGACGTACCTCGGCTCATGGCTCAAGAATCGTACCGACCGCTCTCAGTTAGTCATTGCCTCGAAAGTTTTCTTCCCAGCGGGAAAGGGGCCTAACGATACAGGCCTTTCTCGAAAACATATTCTTGAGCAGATAGACGCAAGCCTTCGTCGCCTGCATACGGATTATTTAGATCTGTACCAGATGCATTGCTGGGACGCATCAACGCCACTGGAAGAAACGTTGCGGGCGCTGGACGATCTCGTGCGCGCAGGCAAAGTACGCTATCTAGGCGCTTCGAATTATACAGCCTCGCAGCTTACCCGGGCAATCATGCTCAGCGAGATGCACAACTGGGCCGGTTTCGATTGCCTGCAACCGGAGTACAGCTTACTAGTGCGCAGCACAGAGTGGGAAATCTTGCCGCTCTGCCGGGAAGAAGGAATCGGCGTTATCGCCTGGTCGCCATTGGCTGGTGGCTGGTTAACCGGCAAATACCGGCGCGGACAACCGCCTCCACCAGATAGTCGCGTGGGACGCGCAGACCGCTGGGATGATTTGCCCGAACAACGCGAAAATGAGCAAACCTGGCGGATCATTGATGCTTTGCTCGAGGTGAGCGAAGAGTGCGGCAAGACACCAAGCCAGATCGCGCTGAACTGGCTATTGCAGCAGCCCGGCGTAACCGCACCGATTATTGGGGCGCGTACGCTTGCGCAGCTTGAAGATAATCTTGGGAGCGTGGGCTGGCTGCTGAATACAGATCAACTCGCGAAACTCAGCGCGGTGAGTGATATTCCGCTCCCCTCTCCTTACAATTTCATCGCAAGATACACGCGCAAGCGCGTTTAAGAACAGTCTATGCGAGCTCTCTGGGGTAAAGCACCCTTTCAGTTCTGGCTGCATTTTTTTGTATGGTTGGACGCAAGTGATCGCTCAAGTCTATCACCAGGAAATTGAAGGTGAGTTGTTTGAGCGCCTGGCTGAGATTGCAGGAGGGATTGTCCGATGAAACTGTTCATCCTCGCACATGATCTCGGCACTACGGGAAATAAAGCCAGTCTATTTGACGACGAAGGCCGGTTGGTGGCAAGCACCTTCAGCGGTTATGAAACCGCATATCCTCGACCCACCTGGGCAGAACAGAACCCGGAAGATTGGTGGCTGGCGGTTATCAATGCTACTCGTGAGTTGCTTGGCAAATCACATGTAGCACCACAGGCTATTGCAGTCATCGCTTTCAGCGGACAAATGATGGGCTGCCTGCCGGTGGATGCGAAGGGCAAGCCTCTGCGCCCATGCATCATCTGGGCAGATCAGCGCGCGGTTGCTCAGGCCAAGCAACTTGACGAACGTGTCGGGGAAGAGCGGATCTATCGAATCACGGGGCATCGCATCAGTCCAACCTACAGCGCGTCCAAAATCGGATGGGTACGCGATAACGAAAAAGAGATTTTTAAGCAGGCGCACAAGTTCTTGCACGTCAAGGATTATATAGCCCTCCGGATGACCGGCACCTTTGCCACCGATCGATCGGATGCCAGCGGGATGAACCTCTATGATCTGGAACAAGGCATTTGGTCGGATGAGATTCTTAAAGCATTGGACCTTGACCCGCAGTTGCTGCCGGAGATCCATAACTCGGCAGATGTGATCGGTGAGCTCACGAAGCCGGCAGCAGAACAATTGGGGCTGGCTGCTGGGACACCGGTCGTCATTGGTGGCGGCGATGGAGCGAGTGCTGCCGTGGGCGCGGGCGCTGTGATGGAAGGTCCAGCCTATAACTACATTGGCTCCTCCTCCTGGATATCCTTCGCTGCACCGCGACCGATTTACGACCCGGGGCGGCGAATATTCAACTGGGCGCACATGGTTCCGAATATGTTTGCTCCGTGTGGCACGATGCAGGCTGCAGGCGGATCCTACCAGTGGTTACGCCGCCAGGTCTGTTGGATTGAAGGCCGTGAAGCTGAAGAGACCGGCGAGGATGTGTACGAGATTATTAATCGCCGTGCGGCTCAAAGTATACCTGGCGCGCATGGCCTGCTCTTCCTGCCCTACCTGCAAGGTGAGCGTAGCCCGCACTGGAATCCGGAAGCACGCGGTGGCTTCGTCGGCTTACAGGTCACACACACGCGCGCCGACTTGATCCGCGCCACACTCGAAGGCATCAGCATGAATTTAAAGACGATCTTGCAATCATTCCTGGATGCGAATGCAAAGGTTGATGAAATAATCTTGATTGGTGGTGGTGCGAAAGGAGAGCTTTGGCGGCAAATCCTGGCTGATTTCTTCGGTCGCCCGACACTTCGTCCTCGCCTGCTTGAGGAAGCGACTTCGTTGGGTGCAGCGATTGCTGGCGGCGTTGGCATAGGGCTCTTCCAGGATTTCTCTATCGTAAAGCAGCGTATCGAAATCGTGGACCGGCATGTGCCCAATTCGGAAGCCCAGGCGGTCTATGATCGGCTCTATCCAATCTTCCTCGGAACCTACGACGCGCTGGTTCCCATCTTCAACCAGCTGCATAAACTAAACAACCTTTAAGTAGTTTTTCACAGGAGGCAACTATGCCCAAATACGGCGCACATGCATTTGTCTGGGTTGATGAATGGACAACAGAAAAAGGCAACTATGCGATTGCCACGGCAAGCCAGCAAGGATACGATTTCATCGAGATCCCGCTGCTCAAGCCCCAAGAGTTTGAGGCCGAAGTGCACAAACAGGCGCTAGCGCGCGCCGGCATTTACGCCACGGCCTCACTGGTGTTACCCGATGATGCTCATATGCCAGCCCAGCCAAAGCGGGCAAAGGAATTTCTGACCAGCGCACTGGATCAGCTTGAAGTCCTCGGTGGTGACTATCTGTGCGGGTGTATCGCCTATGCACTTGGTCTGTTCACTGGCGCGCCGCCAACAGATGCCGAAAGGCAGACGGTTATCGAAGTACTGGGCGAAGTGGCAGCAGACGCCAAAGAACGCGGCATCACACTGGGGCTGGAAGCAGTTAACCGTCACGAGGGATACGTGTTTACATCGCTCGCTGATGCTCGTGCGGCAATCAAAGCCATTGGAGCGGATAATATTCAGCTCCACGCCGATACCTATCACATGAACATCGAAGAAGAAGGATTTTACAAGCCGCTCGTTGAGTGCGAAGATGTGCTCGGCTACATCCACATCAGCGAGAGCCATCGCGGACGATTGGGAACCGGTACCGTCAATTGGGACGAGGTGTTTCATGGCCTGGCGGACAGTCACTACAAGGGACCGTTGGTCTTGGAAGCGTTTACTTCGATAAATCCAGAGCTGATTGCAGCGACCCGCATGTGGCGGCCTCCCAAGGATGCCCCATCCGTGATTGGATGCGAGGGGCTTGTTTTCATGCAACAAGGTGCCAGGCGCGTCGGGTTGCCGTGAGATCATTCGGATGTGCTGGGCAGGAATGAATGGATCGCTGCCTACCTTGGGACAGTTCAGCGGATCGCCAAGGATTACCCAAACCTGAGTCTGATCGGCACCCAGTGGCGCGGGGCGACGAACGCTGACCTGGTTAGCTGGGGAGCAGTCTTGTACGACGCTATCCATGATCAGATGTACCAGGCCCCACTACGTGTTGATATACCGATTGCAGACCGGACAGGCGGTGGAGATTCGTTCGCATCCGGAGTTTTGGCGGCTTTACTGCAGGGAAAGGATCTTGAGACCGCCGTACAATGGGGGGCGGCGCATGGCATCCTTGTTCAAGAAACTCCCGGCGATATAACGATGGTGGAGACGAAAGCGGTCTTGGCTGAAGTCTTACGCGCACGCGCTGCCGGTGGTGTTAGGGCTACCCGGTAGGTCTTTCCTCTCTTTTTCAATGATTACTTAAATCCACTAAGCAACGGAGTCCCATCATGATTAAGCTAATCGCTCTGCTAAAACGTAAGCCAGGAATGGACAGGGAGCAATTTTCCAGGCGTTGGCTGGATGAACACATAAAGTTATCATCCAAAATGCCCGGCTTGCGTGGTTATTTCATTAACATCGCCATTGATCATCAACCAGAAGGCGATGGTGTCGAGCCGATCTATGACGGTACCGCAGAACTGTGGTGGGATAGTGTCGAAGCGATGGAAGCAGCCTTTGCTTCCGAAGAAGGCAAGATCGCGGGCATAGATGCGGATAAGTTCGCTGAAGTTCGCATTCATCTCTATACCGAAGAGCATGTTGTTGTGCCCAGAACGTAAACCCAAATTACATTGAGACGCACGACTAACAAACGGACGAGGTAAATCCCATGGCCAAACGGCCCAAGATCTGCGTGGTTGGCAGCACGATGATTGATTTAATCTCCAAAGTGCCGCGCCTCCCCAAACTTGGAGAGACGCTGGTGGGGCATTCATTTCACCTCGGATATGGCGGCAAAGGCGCGAACCAAGCCGTGATGGCAGCGAAGCTCGGCGCGCAGGTCACGATGGTGAACAAAATCGGACGTGATGTCTTTGGCGAGGGCACGCTGAAGAACTTTCGCGAACAGGGCATTGATACAACCCATGTGGTTTTCGACGAGTCGCACTTTTCGGGCGTGGCGCCGATCTTTGTGAACGATACCGCCCAAAACTTTATCGTGATCGTGCCAGGCGCTAATTTGGGGTTATCTCCCGAGGATGTCCATAAGGCCGAGCAGGTGATCTTGGATGCCGAGATCCTGATTTGCCAGTTGGAAATCCCCCTGGTGACGACCCTGGAGGCGTTTCGGGTTGCCAGGCGTGGAAATGTGCGCACGATTCTCAACCCTGCGCCGGCAACCGCGATCCCTGATGAGCTTCTACAACTTGCAGATATCTGTGCCCCGAATGAGACTGAAACCGAGCTCCTGACCGGCGAACCGGTGGGTTCGCTGGCCGAAGCTGAAGCTGCCGCCCGTAAGCTTTTATCCCGGGGCGTGGCCACCGTTATCCTGACCCTGGGCGAGCGCGGTGCACTGCTCGTCGATCAGGATACGGTGGAAAACATCCCGGCAGTGAAAGTAGCTGCTGTGGATCCCACAGGCGCTGGCGACGCGTTCATTGGCAGCTTGGCCGTGTTTATGGGCGAGGGGCTCTCGATGCGAGATGCCATCCGGCGCGCCAACGCAGTAGCCGCACTATCGGTCACTCGCATCGGGACACAGGTGTCTTTCCCCAATCGAGCCGAGGTGGATGATTTCCTGAAGCAACAAGGGTTGGTGTGAACTAATTTTTGGCTCTTCAGTTTTCGACGGGATAAAGGATGATAGGGTTTTATCGATTTCCACTGCCCCCAGGCGGTGCGCATCCTGGATTTTCCGCATGCTGCCGAGCGGGTCAGCGCGATCGGGCAGGGGCTTTAAGGCATATCCCGGTTCCCCATGTAGTTTCGGGCTTGCCAGGTAAGATACAAGGCCACGGAACCCGCTACGGCGGCATTCAGAGAACCAATTTGACCTCGCATCGGCAGGCGCAGCAACAGATCGCAGGATTTGCTTACCAACTGGCGCATGCCTCCTCCCTCACTGCCCACGACCAGAGCGAGGGGACCATCCAACCGTATCTCAGGAGGCAATTGGGCTTGCGGCGCGCTTTCGAGCCCTATCACCCAAATCCCCTCTTCTTTTAATATGGTGATCGCCTGAGCCAGGTTGGTCTGGGCGATGAGCAGATGTTCGCTGGCTCCTGAAGAAACACTGACGACCGCTGGGGTAACGGTTGCTGTGCGGCGATAAGGCAACAGCACACCGTGAACGCCCACAATTTCTGCCGTTCGCAGCAGTGTCCCCAGGTTTTGAGGATCTTGAAGAGTGTCCAGAATGAGCACCAGAGGCGGTTCCTGCAATGCCTGTGCTCTATCCAAAATCTCGCCCAGGGTAGCATAGGGATAAGCGCTGGTTTCCAAAGCAACCCCTTGGTGCCCGGGTCCGAATGCTTCGAGCTGGCTGCGAGGGACCCATTCGATGGATATTTTGCTCTTAGAAATTAACTCCAAAACCTCTGCCAGCCGGCCTTTTTCCTGGACTCCCCTGGCAACCAGGAGTCGAAAAATCTGCCGTCTGCCCGCCCGCAATACTTCGTAAACCGGGTTGCGCCCTGTAATCCACTCCCGCATGCTTGCCTCAAGAGAATGAGATAGAAAGTCTATCTATGCCCTCCCCCCTATCCCTTATCCCCTATTCCCTCTTCCCTACTCCCCTTATCAGGCTTCCACCGCCAGGTGGTGCCTTCTTTGCTGTCTTCCAACACAACACCAAGTTGGGCCAATCGATCACGCACCATGTCGGAGAGGTTCCACAGCTTCTCCTCTCGCAGCGACCAGCGAACTTTAACCAATAAGTCAACGAATGGATGGATATCCGTGCTTATTTCCAGGGGCCTTTCGAGCCGCAGGCCCAGCACGCCGGTTAGCTGGCGGAGCGTGTCCTGAGCCAGTCTTAGCGTGGCCTGATCTACACCGGCATCTTTGGCCTGGTTGATGGCCCGAACGAGGTCGAAAAGGTGTCCGAGCGCACCCGCTGTGTTGAAGT
>DASQQR010000488.1:0-7294 GCA_035643335.1 Anaerolineales bacterium | reverse complement strand
TTCAGGTCACAAGATGTGCGGTCCGACCGGGATCGGCGTGCTTTACGGTCGCAGGGAATTGCTCGAAGGCATGCCACCTTTTCTCGGCGGAGGTGACATGATTAAGCGAGTAAAATTGCGCTCGTTTAGCCCGAATGAGCTTCCGTACAAATTTGAGGCAGGTACGCCCGCCATTGCCGAGGCCGTCGGGTTGGGAGCGGCGGTTGATTATCTTCAAGATGTGGGCATGGACGCCATCGCCAAGCACGAAAAGGCAATTGTTGCTTACGCCCTGGAGCGATTGGAAGAGATCCCTGGCGTGACCGTATTTGGACCGCCTGCCGAAGAAAAGGGTGGTGTGGCCTCTTTTGTCGTAGATGGCATCCATGCCCATGACGTGTCGCAGGTGCTTGATCGGGATGGTGTGGCCGTGCGCGCTGGCCACCATTGCGCCATGCCGCTGCACGAAAAATTCGACGTGCCTGCAACCGCCCGGGCCAGTTTCTACCTGTATAACACCGTGGAAGAGGTCGACAAGCTCGTGGAGGCTATTTATAAGGTCCGCATCCTCTTCAAGATGTAGCCCGCAAAGCTGAAATGGCCTTCCGAGGTAACTTCTCAATAGGAAGGGGTGGGTGTTTGTTGGAGCGGGCGGAGCCCGCTCCAACAAACACCCACCCCCCAATTCTTGAGAAGATACCTTTCGAGGTATTCTCGCCGGGGGGGTACTGGAAGTGAATTTTCCGAGGTCGTCGGTTGTGACGTAACCATAGCCTTATTTACCGGTGTATAATTCGATCAGAGTTGCACATAAATTACCAACTTGCTGACCTGGGTCTTGATCCCTGTGTCCCATGACCTGCGAGCGAGAACACGCCCTGCCTACGGGTATGCTTTGCGGACAGGTCCCTGTGTCTAATGGAGGCCGCTAGGGCGCCCAACGGCGCTTATACGAGAGAAATGGACGACTTATATAGAGAGTTAATCATCGATCGCTACCAGCATCCGCTGCATCGGGGGACGTTGGAACCCAACGATATAACCTTTGAAGACGACAATCCATTATGCGGTGATCATGTTCGCATCGATATTCGAGTGGACGAGGACAACCGCGTAACGGAAGCCGCCTTTACCGGCCGGGGGTGCGCCATTTCCCAATCTTCCGCTGATTTGCTGGTTGAAGACATCATTGGGAAGACGCTGGACGAGGTCAAGGCTCTAAAAAAAGAAGACGTGCTGGAGCTTTTGGGGATTGAGCTCGGACCGGTGCGATTAAAGTGTGCACTGCTTTCTTTGAAGGTGGTCAAGGCTGGCGTATACGGTCTCGGAGAAGCCAGTGATGATCTGGTTGAGTAGCCTCGTTCGGCAGTCTCCATTCTAAAATCGCCTCCATAAATCGGAGATCATGTACAATTATAAAGAGTTGAACCCTGAGAAATGTGAATTTGTTGTCATTGGCTCTGCTGACGAGTTGGAGCCTGGAGAACGTTTGTTTGTTGAAATCGACGAGGAGCCAATTGTTATCTTCAACATCGCCGGCCAATACTATGCCGTTGGCGATGTTTGTTCACATGACGACGGCCCTGTAGGAGATGGAGATTTGGAGGGTTTTGAGGTGATTTGCCCCCGGCATGGAGCCAGGTTCGATATCCGCACCGGAAAGGTGCTGTCCCTGCCGGCGATCGTGGACATTCCCGCCTATCCGGTCAGGGTTGTCGATGGCCAGCTTGAAATCGGCCTACCTGTGGAGTGACTCACAGACCTGCCACGGGCGTGGTTTAGGTGAACCTCCCGATTGATCTAGGGTTTTCGCCCCCAAGCATAAAAGGTTGGCACAAATAACACTCGCTCACCCCGCGCCCAGGCAGACTCGTCCAATTGCCTGAGATCTTCGATTTCGGCGGCGGATAAGTAACCGGACAGATCAGAATTCAGGACTGCCCATTCAGACTCGAGATACTCTTCGGTTGGCGAATCCATCCACTGGCCGCCAAGCACTCCGCTTTCAATTCCTTTCGCTCCCACATTTTTAAACAGCCCGCGCAATTTACGTCCCATCTCGGGATCGGCGCCCTGATCTCTGAGCGCAGTAGCCTGTAGGTCTCCCAGAGCGATTAATTCGGGTGGGTGATCGATGCGCCCTCCGTAGTCTGGCTCTGCCAGGGCCGCTAGAACTCCGCCTCGCCGGGTAACACGCGCCATTTCATTGAGGACCGAGAGAGGCTGGCCGAGCCACAGAAGCAGAAAGTGACATACGGTCAGGTCGAATGAGTTTTCAGGGTAGGGCAAGGTATGTGCGTCCCCGCAAGTGAGGCGGGCCTCCTGGGCGTTCCTGGATGCCAGCTCAAGAAACTCAGGTTTGATATCCAGGCCATGTGTCTCTGCATGGCCAAAGGACAGAAATTCGGTTAGCAGGGCCCCGGTACCGCAGCCAATTTCGAGTATTCTGTTGGTTGACTCGATTCCAATCCGCGTGTAGAGGTGGCGGCGCAAGTCGCCGGTCCATTGCGCCTGCAGGGTGAAGCGTTGGTGCCAATCAGCGGGAGAGAGCGGCATGCCTCATTGCGATCCCAATCAATCAGGATTTCCAGATTGCTTCCCAAGGATCGGTGAGGAAATTGCCCAATACCTGGTCCATACCCTGTCGCGGAAGCACATCTCCGTCGGGTTCAACGTAAAGCCAGGCGCGCCCGGCACCCTCTGGTAACTCTTCGTTCTCGACTTCAAGGGAAACCGGGTTGAGAGATGAGTAAGGAACGGGCAAATCCCATATTAACGACAAATCTAACCGGGCCAGGTGTTGCCGGGCAGCTTGCACCTCTTCCTTGAGACCGGGAGGGGCGCTCAATGAGATTCCATTGACTTCTGTCTTCGCCAGGCGATCCAGCAGTTCTGGAATTTCTGCCCTATTTTGCGGTGTGATGGTCAGGTGTACGGCGGTAAAGATATCCTGGCTGGCCGTTTTCTCAATCGCGGTCCAGGCTTTAGGATTGCCGGGCTCCAGGATGATCATCACATGGTCCAAACCGGTCTGCAGGAGTTCATCCAGATACTCCGGCTCCACAAGGCGCAGGCCATTGGTCAGCAGACCCGTAACCTGGCCGTTCTGCTCCCCACGCGCGATCAGTTGGGCTAAATCCTCTCGCAGGGTAGGCTCGCCTCCGGTGAAGATGAGATGGGGGATACCGGCTTGCCAGGCTTTGTCAATGATGGTTTGCCATTCAGCCGTGGACAATTCCCGGGTGACTCGCTTGGTCGGCGCAGCCTCCGGGTCAGATATTTCGGGCAAGCGGTAGGTCAGGGCGCAATCCAGCCGGTACGGCGCAGATATGTCCCCCGAATAGGGCGCCTGTCGTTCAAAATGGAGAAATGTATCCGCATCCAGGTCCGGAGTAGTGGCTAAGGCGTCGATACGATCGACGAAATCACGATAATCTCGTAAGGCCTGCGACCTGCTCACCCTATACCGGGAAGCCACTTCGCCAAGCACCCGGTCCTCCGGCGTCTGGTTGACCAGATGAAAAGCGAATTCTGCTGCGCTGGGATTGAGATGCAGGACGGTGGCGGCATTGAGGATCAAGATCCCGGTTCCATCGGTTTCCAATCGAAGGTGCAGCCGGTAATTGCGCGGATCCTCAGGAGGAGCCTGGTAATGGTAAATGCCGGGAGGTAAGGGTTCGACCGGTTTGAACAGGCGTTTTATCGACTCGCGAATACTGGTCATCGGTGACCTCTCTCTTCTCTTATCCTTTTGCTTGGGTCTCCAAAACTAACGGGCAACCACCTCCGCATTCCGAAAGCAGCGCGCAATCCTCGCACTTGGATGGTATATACCGGCGCTCGCGCAGGCTTACCGACAGGTCATGATTCCAGATGGAGTTCCAGGGATCCTTAAGCAGATTCCCCAGTGGGTGATAGTAAGACTGGCACGGGATCACTCCGCCATCAGGCTCAACGCACATATTGTAAAGGGCCGCGGTGCATCCCTTTACACCCAGCTCCAGCTGCATGGGATCGAAATTGCAGTACTGGGTTGGTGTATACCAAATCAAGCGCTGCCCGTAGCTTTCGGTTCGTTGGCGGGCCACTTCCAGGAGCGGGGGCAGTTCGGCCTCGCGGAGGCCAGTGCCAACGCTCACTCCGCGGCCCGAGTAAATCAGCGCATTGAGCCCCACGGTAGGAACTCCCAACGAGGCCAGGAAGTCCAGGGTTTCGCCGAGATGAGGACTGTTGTCCCGCAACAGGGTGGTGTTGGTCATGACGTATAAGGGCGTGTCCAATGCGTTCTGGAGACCGGCGACAGTCTGCTTCCAGGCACCCTTGGCTCTCACCATGTGGTCATGGATGGCTGCATCGTGGGATTCGAGGGTGATTTGAACGTGGTCCAGGCCTGCATCCACCAACTGGTGGACAAATTTTGAATCACTGAGCCGGCGCGCGTTGGTGTTCAGGCCGGTGATCTGGCCGTTCTCTTCGGCGTGCGCGATAAGCTCGGGCAAGTCGGACCGCAGAGTTGGTTCCCCGCCGGTGAAGACCACGTGAGCGATACCGATCTTCCAGAGCAGATCGAGGATTTGGATCCACTGCCCGGTCTTCAGCTCTGGATAATCTCTAGGCCGAGCATTGTAGCAGTGCGCGCAGTCGTCGTTGCAGCGGTAGGTGAGGGCCAGATCCATGCGGTAAGGAGAGCTGGGGCGGGCGCTGAACGGGGCGGTGACTTCGATGTCCAGATCGCAGATTGGGCAGGCACCGTCCGGACGAATGATTTGTTCGAGTTTCTCCACAAACTGCGCATAGTCACCAGAGGCCCGCGTTGTCGAAACGTTGTACTTTTTGGTAAGCACCCGTATAATCCCGGGCTCAGCGACCCGCTCCAGGATCAGGAAGGCCAACAGTGTGGCGGTGGGATTGAGGTGCAGGACCCGATTTGCGTTGACGAGCAGGATCCCATGCGTTTCATGCCCGCTCGGATCCGCGTCCACTCTCAGATGGATCCGGATGCGTTCCCCCTTGGATTGCCGGGAATAATGATATAAGCCGGGTTTCGGAAGATCGCCTGGCCTTCTCTGCAGCTGGGCCTTTAGATTGCCAAACAGTGCACTAACCATTTATCTGCCCCCACCCGCGCAGGCGCAGGCGCAGCCCGCACAGGCACAGGCGCACGCACAGCTGCCCCCGCCACCACCCCAGGATCTTCCGCTGCTGGAGGGCTTAGGGGGCGGGTTGGTTACCTGGGTAATTCCACTGGTGAAATCGCTGACGTTTCCGATGACGCTGCTGGAAAAGTTCTGCGCGCCGGTAACCACCGCGGCGGCAAAATCCGAACCGGGCAGGTGAGGCAGAGAGACGCCCCCGCCGGAACCGGGCGCCCTGGAAGCCGCTGGCATACCCGCGGAGCCAGCAGCTGCCCGTCCAAATCCAGGATCATAGCGCGGCCACCAAACAGGGACAAATACCGGGCCGGTCCGAAAGACGTCCTGGGTGCGATGGTCGAACTCGCGATCCAGCATAGTCCATTCCATAACTTCGTCGAACACCTGGCCCTTCACCTCTGGGGTATCGGCGGCTTCAACCTGGGCCCAGGCGCGCTCGGTGATGTCCTTGTAGTAGGCCACCGTTTCCCGGCGGCTGAATCCTTCCATCTTCTTGCCAACGCTCTTGATCAGATCGACCATCGTTCTCTGGAGGGTTCTCCGCTGGTTGGCACCCTTCTCTTCAAGTGCATCGATGAAATCCACTTCATATTGGCGTAAACCTTTTGGGCTGGGGTCAATCTTTTCGATTTCCAGCGGATCTCGCTTTACGACCCGGGCAGCGTTCTTCTTCACTACCGAAAACAGGATCATCGTCAAAATTCGATCCATGGGCTGTTCCATCAGGACTGCCGCCTCAATCGCGGTCAACCCCCGTTTTATGCCATGTCCCTCGATAGCGATCTTGGGCGGCAAATACTGCAATTTTCGCTGCCGGTTCGAGAAAATCCCTAAGAAGAAGATCAGGCCGAAGAAACCCAGGCAAAGGAATGGGATCAGGCTTTCAAAATCGATCTGTGGCAGCTGTGCCGCGGGCCGGGTGACAATAGCGCCAGCGGGCACATATTTCTTGGGGAAGGAGGCGCCAAAGGTATATTCGGTATGCCCATTGGCGCTCGGATTTTGCCACGTGTATGTGACGCGCCCCTGGTCGTCTAAGGCGGTGGCTGGTTGGGATGGGAATCCGGAGGGAGCGTCGTGCCAGCGGGGTTCATCAGGCTGGACACCCGGAGGGAGATGAAAGATCACGGTCAGATCCGTGCCCTCGTGCACGACATCGGAGCCGAAGTAGGTCGGCGCGAAGACCGCGCTGGCATATTCACTGTCCTCGCTATCCGGATAGAGTACATCTCTTACCGTACCGATGACGACATGCACCTGGCCGGTTTGCCCGGGCTGAATGGAGTTGCTCCCCAGGCCCAGGGCTACGCCATAGTCGAAATAGGGTGATTGTTCGATGTCCGTAATCGGATGCCCCTTCACATCCGCGGAGATGCTGTTGCGGTCATAGTTGCCATTGGGGATGCCGACGTCCACAAATTCAATCGGAGGTGCGCCCGGATCGTTGGCAAATACAAATAGGTAATCTAATGAGAGCGTGCCATCATCATTCCAGAAGGCGTTGACGGTCTCCTTCGGCAGGCTGAACGAGTAGGTCTGGGCAAGGGCGTTGCCGGGCATCAGCAGCAAAATCGATGCCAGTAGGATCAGGAGGAATATTTTTCTCTTCATGGGCGCTCTCCCGCTCACCATTTCGGCTCTTCCTTGAGCTGGTAGGTGGTCCCACAATAAGGGCAGGTCACCACCGGCGCTCCCGCCACCATTTTGATGTTATCCGCGGTGAGCGCACCTCCACAAGACTGGCATTTCAGTGTATCCAGGTTGACGTCACCCGGCAGGTCCAATTTGAGAGTGACCTCAGATTCGCCTTCAGGTGCCGGTCTTCTCCGGCTCGCGAACCAGATGATACCGAACCCGATGCCCACCGATATCAGGCCAACCGGGATCCAGCCAACGCTTCCTTCGGGGCTAAAAGCACCCCAAATGAACAGGACGCCAAAAAAGATTAAAATGGCTGCGGCAATATAGGCGATGATTTTGCCAGCCGTCATAAACACCTCCGTGTACAACTCAAGCGCGCTTACGCGCTTCACGGCGCTACTCACGGATAATGCCAGCGCCTTTCCGAAATGCGAAGCTGCTATCGTTCTCTAGTTTACTTGGGATAATCGGGAGTTGCAAGTGACTTTTAGCTATAAAGTGGTGATTTAATGTCAGATTTC
>DASQQR010000487.1:0-3918 GCA_035643335.1 Anaerolineales bacterium | reverse complement strand
GTCTTTTTGAAGACCTCGATATAATCTTGGGGGTCTTGCAAGGCCCAGTCGGGCTCGAGCTGGATGTCCGTTCCCGGCAGCCGCTCATCAATAACGCCATTCGCGTAGGGATGGACGGCTGTAGCCACTTCACGGCCGTCCACCACATCGACCAATACAGCGCGACCGGACTCGGTGCCAAAATCTACGCCAATGGCATACTTTCTCTCACTCACCAGAAATTCCTCCAACGCGGGCTAACTGATTTCGAGGGTCGCAGGGCGCCAAATCGTCTGGCCATCTAATTCAACGGCGGTCATGGGCCAGCCGCTGATTTCCGTGAGGACCTCAACACCAGAAGTCTTCACCAGGAGCGTATCTTCGGACTTTGTTCCGGTAATTGAGGGATTCCAGGCATACGCCTGGCCTGCAGCGATCCTCAGATCGGAATCCAGGATGGCAGTCGTCTCGCGAGGGACGTATCCAGCCGGGCCTCCCTGGTGGTGCAGCTGCCATTCATCCGCATAGCCTAATTCGGCATACTTGGCCTGGGCGGCCCGGAAAACCTCTCCCAGCGACTGGTTGGGGCGCGTCATGCCGTGGTAGACAGCATCCACCTCGGCGACGGCCCTGGCCTTACGTCGTAGCTCGTCCGGCATGGGGCCGAAGTGAAGCAGGCGGGTGATCGAGCACACCAACCCGTACTTCCTGCCGCACGCCACCAACATGGCGTAGCGTTCTAATTTCTTGGTGGTAGGCAGTGGGTGGCGGTAGGAATAGATGCGCCCGTCGGTAGCGACCAGGTTTACGACCGGCAAAATGGCGCGCCGTTGGATCTCTCTGCTCAGGATAGCCGCGATTTCAAACTCCGTTAGACCCGGTTCTACCTGGTGAATGGCAGCGTTCATCGCCTCAGCGCACCCCTGGCTGAGTTCCCTGAAACGCTCTTGTTCTTCAGGCACCAGGCTCATACGCATGCGGCTCAGATCGGCGCTCACATCCTGCGCACCTGGGTAAAAGCCGTCCGCGCCCAGGCGTAGGCCTTTGGTCATCTGCGCCACCCCGTCTGCAGCCTCGTACCAGGGTGAAACTCTAAACTCCCAGCCCTGCTCCTCCAGGCACTCTTCCTCCCGAAAGCGCCGTGCTTCGATGTTGTTGGTCAACAGGTAGCGACCATGGAGAGCCACCAGCAAGGAGGCAACCCCCAGACTATCAGCGACATTGACATATGAGCTGGCACCAGCCGTCATCCAGGCGAAATTGGCCACCTGCTGGATCAAGACGGCATTCAGGCCTCTGCGGGAAAGCAGGGCTTGAACTCTCCCCAATTTGATGTCGAGTTCCCCGCTCGAAGGTCTATTCATGAAGATAAACTTCCCATCCCAGGTATTTGCCCAACGCCTCGTGGACTGCGGCTGCTGTTTGGGAGAGGTTGATGGCCACGTGGTGCTCATAACCGTTCTCGCAGATGTACCGCAGCAAATTTTGGAGATTGGGCACCCGGATGACACCGTAGCCTCCAAAGGTCTTCAAGGGGTCGCCAGTTAGCTCCCCCTCTCCGACATAGGCAGCCATCTTACCGTTCAGATCATCAGTGGAGACTCGACAGTACGTGAAAGGACCACTGCGAATCCGGCCCACAATCGTGCCGTAGGTATTTTCCTTGCCCACCGTGCCGGCGATGATCTCCTGGTAATCCATCACGGGGATATCGTCGGACGCGATCGTCTGATCGACGAATACGTCCTTAGGAAGATTGGAGCAGTGGAAAATCACACCCTTATCAGGGTCGTCGCCGTAGTTGTTGTTCCAATCCACGATGGCACTGGGTTTTTGCGAGGCCAACGCCAGGGCATACATACCCACTACCCCGGTGATGTCCGTCTCACAAGCGGACGGCATCAGGTCGTTACTCATCATGCTCATCAAAGTGCAGGGAACAACCCCGAAGTACTCCTCCATCGCCGTCCAACATTGAACCGCGCTGGCGACCAGCTGGGTCTCCGCCATCCACGTGTCCATGACCACTCCGAACTTGGCCATCTTGATTAATGGTTCGTCAGGGATACCATGGGTGGGGACGTAATCTCCGATCTGGGCCAGTTTGTCCACCACTCTCGGGGCATCGTCCTCCAGCCGCTCAATGCGGCCAAAGGCCTCCGAAAGGTCCAGGGTTTCCACGGAAATCCCGGAGCGCTCCAACAGTTTTTCGCTGAAACGTACGGTGTTGAACGCTGCCGGGCGGGCACCCAGCACTCCAACCCGGGCGTACTTCAAACCGCCTACAACCCGGCATACGCTGGCAAATTGGCGCAAATCCTTCCGAAAGCTCTCACTTTCGGGGTCCACGGTGTGGAGGCTGGTGAGGGAATACTTGATGCCATATTGCCGCAGGTTGTTGCAGGCCGACATTTTGCCGCAGAAGGAATCCCGGCGATCAGCGATGCCCATTCTCTGGACCTCATCCGGGAAGGCTTGCACCAGCACCGGAACGTTGAGATCGGACCAGCGCAACGAATTCGCGATGGCGCGCTCATCGCCAAAATTTGGCAGAGTCACCAGCACACCATCAATTTCTCCTCGATGCTGCTTGAACAGAGCGGCACACTTTCTGGCCTCCGAAAGGCTCTCAACGGAGCCATAAGTGCTGTCCTCAGGTGACAGCGTAATCGCCTGGATGCCTTCCTCTTCCAGGACCTTGAGCACGGTTGCACGGCCCGTCTCGCATAAATGGCTGGGGAAAAAGCCGCGATTCCCGACAATCACCCCCAAAGTCAATGACTTCATAATCGCCTCCTCAATCGTTCAACTTAATCGAGCTTCTCCGCACGACCAGTCTGGGTTTAACCCAGGAGAGCTCTGTACCAAATTCCTCTTCCCGCTGGCGGGCCCGGATCAGATCGCACATGCGTTCGATTGCCAGGGCACCCAGAGTCCTCAGATCCTGTCGGACAGTGGTCAATGACGGGTAAAAGAAAGCCGCTTCTGGGATATCATCGAATCCAACCAGGCCGATGTCCTGGGGTACGCTTAGCCCTATCCGCCGGGCGGCCTGCAACGCGCCCAGGGCCATCTGGTCATTGCTGGCAAAAACCGCCTCCATGTGGGGCGACTTGGCGAGCAGATTGTGCAAACCGACCTCGCCGCTGGCTGCACTCCAGTCTCCTTCAACGATCAGATCTTCCAGATCATCCATGCCGGCTCGCTGCATTGCTTCTCGCCATCCGGCTTGGCGCTGTTGGGCCTCCCACCAGTTGGGTGGGCCAGTAATGATGCCTATACGACGGTAGCCCTGGTCAAGCAGGTGCTCGGTTGCCAGCGCGCCTCCAAGCCGGTTGTCCATCGCCACAACAACATCTTCTCCGCTCTGGAACTTATTCATGAAGACCACGGGCACTGATATATTCTCAAATTTCGCTGATAACCACTCCAGGATTTGATCAATGCCGGGGACGGCCCAGATAATGCCTTCCACTTGCCGAGACAGCAAGCCCCTCAAAATTTGATCAGCGCGCGCCGATTCGAAATTATCCAGCAAGCTCAACAGAAGGGAAAAACCCAGCTCGCTGGACTTCTTCTCAATTCCAGTTAGAACCCCGGATGATCCGAAATACTCCAGGCCGAAGCCGACCACCCCCAAAGTATTGGAACGCCCCCGGCTGAGGCTGCGGGCGATCACGTTTGGAGCATAGCCCAAATCTTCGATAATGCTTTGAACGTGTTTTCGAGTTTCGGAAGAGACATCCGGACGATTGTTGATCACCCGGGAAACGGTTTGAGTCGACACCCCCGCGGCTCTGGCAACATCTTTGATGGTAACTCTTCGTATTCCGTTCATCTCTGTCGGATTGGATGTTATCGTTCCCGTTATCGCTAACATAGTCTAGCAAATATTTTGGTGGCTGTCAAGCTTCATTAATCTTGTTCTAATAATTCCCC
>DASQQR010000486.1:0-2785 GCA_035643335.1 Anaerolineales bacterium | reverse complement strand
CCGCAATCGTGGCAGACATAGCCCCTCCTCCGGGGTGCGACTTTCAAGGCAGTGCCGAACCCGTTCGCTTTTCAACTCGATTTAAACAGCTTTTAATCGCTGCGGGCTATTTTAACACGAAAACACTCGGAAACCGCCGATCTCAAACCCCCCAAAGCATGCAAGATACTCTGCCGCGATCCACCGAAGACTACCGGACCACCTGACCACCTGATCATAAGACTAGCTCTTGTCGGCCGATCCCGCCTCGCGCGCCTTGATGACGGAGAGCCGCCCGCACCCCGTCCCGGTCGATCAGGCCTCCATCGCCCGCGGCCGGCATCTGGTCAAGGCGCTGACCTTTTGTGAGGAGTGCCGCGGACAGGCCCTGGGAGGCGATTTCCTGGCTGATATGCAGGGATCGCGACTTTATACGCCCCTAACCTGACCTCGGGCCGCGGCGGCGTGGGGGGCCACCTTCAGCGACGCCACTTTGTCAGGGCGATTCGTCACGGGGTCGCCCCGCAAGGCCACGGGTTTCTCATCATGCATTCGAAAATCTTCCACAATCTCAGCCGGCCAGGCCTGGGCGCTATCATCGCCTTCGTCAGGTCCGTGCCGCTGGTGGACCATGAGATCCCCAAACCCAGGATAGAGCCGTTAGGCCGGATCTTGATCTCTCTTGGTGTATTTGATCGTCACGCAATGACGTTTGCTCCATCAGCGCGGCGTGAGCAATGCCTCGTCTTCATAACACCAGATCCAGTCCATACCGCTCTGGTCATATGGCTTGATTAGGGGATGGCCTGTCTCTTTGAAGTGCTGGTATGCATGCTCATGCTTCGAGGAACTGCAGCAACCCACGTGCCCGCAGATCATGCACATCCGCAGATGGACCCACCGCTCGCGCAGCTGCACGCATTCTTCGCACCCATCCGATCTGGCCTCCACCTCCGTGGCCTGGTTAAGATGCTGGCAGGTTTTCTCGCGCAGCTGCCCGGTCCAGGCCAGCCGCAGTAGTGCATTCGGGATTTTCGCCATTTTCACCTCCGTGACCACTGCTATCCTCGAACCTATCCACACGCATCACGTTTCAATTATTACTAACGATTGCCATACTCCCTCGGCGGCAGCGACTGCAAATACAGCCAGATGGCTTCCAATTCCTCATCGGTCATGTCCGCGAAGAGCGACTTATATGGCATGTACTCATCTCGCAGCTGGCCGCCGCTGGGCGTCACGCCGGTGCGCATCGCCGTCAGGAAATCCTCGAAACTCCAGCCTTTCAATTCCCCGGCCGGCGTGAGGTTGAGAGCCGGCGGATCGCTCGGAGGAGTGCCCGGGATCGGCCCGCCTGAGAAGCCCGGCCCGTGGCACAGGCTGCACAGCCCCGCCAGGTACTCGCCGTATTCCGCCGTCGCACCGCGCGGCGGGGCAGGCGGCCGCGGTGCCTCGTGGTCGATCAACTCGGCCGGCACTAAGAAGTCCATCTGGCCGGCCACGTACATCAGCCGGGGAAACAGGGCCAGCTTCAGCTCGGGCAGCTCGTTGTTCATTGGCGGCAGGCTCTGGATGTAGGCTAACAGAGCGCCCAGGTCCTCGTCGCTCATCACGTGGTGCTGCTGCGAGGGCATGATCAGCAGCGGTTTACCATCCGGTCCGATCCCCTCGCGGATCGAGCGCGCCCAGTCTTCTATGGTGTAATCCTTCACTTCGCTCCCCTGACCGCCGGTCAGGTTGGCGTTGGCGATGGTGCCTACCATTGGGTCCTGGAACTCGATCTGGCCGGAGAGATCCTCGCCGTGGCATCCCTTGCAGCCCCGAATGGCGGCCAGATGTTCACCATATTGGATAGATTCTGAGTCGCTCGGAACCTGCACCCCTGCCACCTGGACATCGTAGGTTCGATTGAAGCGATACTCCGACACCGCATACACCATCGCCACCGCCAGGACAAGCAGCCCGACCAGACTACCAAGTACAATGCCAATCCACTTCAAAGCTTTCTTCATCGCACACCTCCAGTTTCCAACCCTTGCCCTGAGCCCCGTCCAAGGGTTCCACCCTCCAATTAATCCGGCCCTCCCACCTTATCCTCCTTTAACCACAGTGAAACATGTGCCGGCTGCATCGTCTCCTCCACCACCGCCAGGAGCGTTTCGGAAAGTTGCTCCAGTTCTACTTCGTCTCGCACTTTGGCGCCGAACGCCGCCAGGGTCCGCTGCGCATCATACTTGCCCCGGTAGAAACGTCGATCGATGTCATTTTGAATGCGCCGGCGCAGCGGGGAGAACAGTGTCGCCATGGCCAGGGTAGACAGCACGACGGAGATCTGCGACCCGGCCGGGAAGATTTGTGTCAGCAGTACCACGCTCATAAAATACACCAGCGCCAGCGTCCCGCTCAGCCCGCCGTAGACCAGTGTCTTGTTGATGATCAAGTCGATGTCGTATAAGCGATACTTGAACATCGCCATCGTCATGGCTGCCAGCAAACCGGCAAGAGAGAGAATGTGTAAGACCGTAGCGGCCCGAAGGACCGTCTCGGCAGAACTGATTTCTCCGTAGAATACGAACGCCAGCGTGACAACGAAATAGGTGGCCGCGTAGACGATCCACTTGAGCTGCTGGCGCTCGTCTCCCCGCGACCAGCGCAACCGCAGGATGAGGGAAAAGGCCGCCGCCAGCAGGCACATGACTTCTACGAAGAGGACAATCGACCTCAGCGAAGCCAGGACCGCCCACATGCTCTGGCTGGCTCCATAGGGATTGTCGAGGAAAGGGAACACCTCCAGCGGGCCTGGCTC
>DASQQR010000485.1:0-7701 GCA_035643335.1 Anaerolineales bacterium | reverse complement strand
GGAGGGTGACATGGTCGTGGCTGGTTCTTTCGTAATCGGCCAATTCCAAGAGGGGATAACATTGCTGATCCAGCTGGAAAGCGTCATCCTTGGGGAACCCGTTGGGTAGATAAGCGCGACCCCAGTGGCCATCCGGACGCCGGGCGCGCTCAAATAACCAGAGAAGATGGCGGCGAACAATATCAAGGTTCCTTTTGCCGGGTTGGGACATAAGTGCGACCGCGATATAGTAGGCATCTCGAGTCCAGCTTAGTGGCAAAATTTGATGATCGGTCAGGAGACAATTTGATTCATTGACCCGCAAGGCACAGCAACCCAGCACATAACTCAGGGCCCGGTGACCAAGCAGCTGCACTTGGGAAGGCACGAACGAATCGATTTGCCCCGAGCGGGCTTTTGCGGCCTGGCAGATCGCATCGAGGCCAGCATGCAGGTCCAACTTTGTACGGTGCTCTGCGCGCTGGCGGGCTTGGGCCGGGGTGCGCCCGAAAGCCAAGGTAAAGGTGAGGGTCTTCGATTCGGCCGGCTGGAAATTCAAATGGCCGGGGATGGCCACCTCTACTGCGGTTCCAGCCTGATTGAACGGCGGCGTGAGGGGTAAACCTAATATGGCTACAGCCGAGTCCAAGGCCGGGTTGTGGATCACCAATACACCCTCAGAAAAATCGACCGTGATGTGCGCTGAGGGAAACGGGATGACGCCGCCCTCGGTCAGCTGAGTCATACTGGCACGGGTGAGATGGATCAAGCCCCTCCAGGTGAACGACCAGTCCAGGCTTTTTCCCGAGATATTTTCCAGTTGCCACTCTTGAACAGCAGCCGCGGGTGGTTTATCCGGTCCCTGCAACGCCCAAGTGGTCACCTGGGCTTGCAGCGAGGCATTGGCCAACCGAATACGAGGTACGGCATCCTCAAGCAATCCTACGGAAGATTGAGTCCAAGGTTCGCCGGGCACAAGGCCGAAAGCGGACGCGGACGGATCTGCCAGGCCAGCCCGGTAAGCGCGCACTGCGGCCTGATCGAAGCGTTTCTCATCCGGGAAGGGAGGATGGGCGCTTAGGGTGACGTAACCAAAGTAAGGGTGGTAGGTGCTCAGGGTCAAGATACGGGCATCAAGGGCCACACTACCGGCTGCCCGCCCGTTGCCAAAATCGAGGGGCTTATAAGGTCTCGCAAAATCCAAATCTCGAATAGAAATCACGGTCAAGGTACCAGCTCAGGGCGCAAATTGATAAAGTTCAGGTCTGAATCCGCGGACGATTGGTTCTTGCAGTCGCTGATTGTGGATAAGCTCGAGATCCAGTTCGGCGACAAAGACGCCCTCCTGGTCAGTGGGGGCAAGAGCGATGATCTCGCCCTTGGGATCGGCCACCTGGCTCCGACCGCAATAGGTGACGTCGCCTTCCACACCAACGTGATTGGTGGCTGCCACGAAGTACTGGTTGTCCTGAGCACGGGCGGGCGTGCGCAAATCCTGTAAATAGGCAAAGCCTACCGGCACAGCCGAAGGGTTGAAAACGATCTGGGCTCCACGCAGTGCCAGGGTAGTGAAGATGGGAGCGAAGGCGGCCTCGAAACAAATCGCTACGCCAACCCTCAGACCATCCAAATCAAATACGGGTAAGTCATCGCCAGGGCGGAAGTAACGATGTTCTGCGGGATACAAATGAGACTTACGATAACGGCCAACGAACTCACCACGACGGTTCAATAGAACAACAGTATCATAAATAATCCCAGTGATCGCAGGAACCTGTTCAATTATTCCGGCGACGATGGCAAGGTCGTGCTCTCTGGCGAGAGCCGAGAGAGTCTGAATTGTCTCGCCCTCTGGTACGGGTTCAGCCAGCTCAAAAATGCGCTCTCCTAAGGCCTCGAGATTATACGCTGTACTGAACAATTCCGGTAAGCAGGCGATATCCACAGGCCGATTTAAGCCCGAGAGAAGATCACCGGTTTTCTTCAGATTGGCGGTTTTGTCCTCCAGGACACAGTTCATCTGCACCAGGGCAACGGCAGGTCTCGCCAGATCATACGTCACTTGAACCTCCTTTGCGAGGGCGTATCCATGATTGGCACATCTTGCATACTATCCGAACGTTTTCCAGGTTAGTATAAGGGAAGCCTCCAGACCTGACGGTAAAAATCTTGCCAGACTGGAGGCCTGTTCCGGAATCGGGTTAGTCTTTCATTGAAAGAACTAGTTTACATTGCACCTCTTATCCGGCTTATGGCAAATTGACATGGGTGCAAATACTGCCGTTTCCGTCCGCGTCGGTACTCACCTGGACGGGCGTAACAACGGAAACCAGCCGGTCCACATCGGCATGCTCGCAGTTTCCGCCGGCATCGTCATGCAGCTCCACAGTAGTGCCAGCCGGCCAATTGAGCACATCAACCAAGACGGTTTGTTGGGCAGAGGTGGCAGAATCGGCAGGGACCATGTTATCGAACATGACATTCTGGACCATGTCCGTAATCGCCGAGCCGACCTGGGGCCAGCTAGGGAAGCTGGGGCGTCCATATGCGTAGGGTGCCAGTTCTTGCAGTTGTGTCCAGCGCTCAATTCCGCCCTGATTCCAGTAATCCTGGAAATCGCCTTGTAGCTCGGTGGCCAAGGACTTTTCGGTGGGCAGGTAGCCATACTCTACTTGCATCTTTCCCAAGGTGCTTGGGGCCATCATCGCCTTAAGGAATTCCCAGGCATCGTCGGGCTGCTCCGAAGTGCTGGGGATAGCCAGCGTCCAGCCGCCGGCCATGGTGGCGGTCTGCGTACCTGATTCCGGCACTGGGAAGGCGGCCACCAGACCCAGGTTGCTCATATCGGCTCCGGACGCCTGGACAGAACCGTAGACCCAGGTGCCGCCCAACCAGGTGGCGAAACGCCGGTCCACGAAGGCGGGCCCAAATTGGTGCTCAGTGAAGGGCTCGATCCCGGCATCCACCTGCTGGCGAGTGAAGGTCAAGGCGTCCTGCCAGGCCTGGCTGTCGAAGGCGGGAATCCAGGATTCCTTTGCCCCTTGAGCGGAGGCCAGGTCAGTATTGACATCGTAGCCGATATCGCCTCCGCTCATCCACACATAAGGGAGCGTCCAGTCAGCGATCCATGGCTGTCCAATCAGCAAACAACCCTGAACGTTCTGGCTCGAAAGAGAGTCGTTCAGCTTCTGGCAACTTTGCACATAACCATCCCAGGTGAGCATGTCCGTGGCAGGATCTACACCGGCCGTGTCAACCAGATCCTTCCAGTACCATAACACACGAGCATCGGTCCATTCCCAAATTGCGTGCCATCTGCCCTGGTATTGCGGGGCAGCCTGGTAGGCTGGCAGCCAATCGGACAGCCCGTCGAGGTCCTGATTAATCCGGTCAGTAAGATCGGTGGTGAAACCTGCAGCGGCAAACTCACCCACCTCGGGCTGGTCGAGGGAAACAATATCCAGCGGGGTGCCGGCCGTGGCCGCAGCCCGGAGCTGAGTCAGACGATCCCCGAAGGGCAAGATCTGGGCATCGATTTCTACCGTGGTGCCAGGATGGTCGGCCTCGTATTTCTGCTTAGCGGCGTCCAAAAGGAAGTTCCAACGATCTTCCGGAGCCACCAGGATCATTTTAAGGGTAATTGTGCGTTGGGCCTGTTCAGGTGGGGAGGTGGCCTCGGGGGGCTGGGCGGCTGCGGGGGGTTGAGTAGCCTGTGGCGGTTGGGTAGCGGGGGGCTGAGTTTCGGGCAGTTGGGTAGCTGCAAGTGGTTGAGCACCTTCCTGTGTGGGTGTTCCGCCAGGACCGCAGGCGACCAGCATGACTGCCAGGATCAGCAGTACAGATGGGATTAATAAATTGCGCTTCATCAACTCGATCCTCCTTGCTTAAATTCTAGAAAACCGTTAAACACACACTGGGACTCAGAGGACTATTCAATTTATCCAGGGTCTATGTTCACCTCCTGCGTGTATAGGCCACATCCAGAATTAGGCTCGTAAGGAGAGCCTAATGTTCGCTCGTCTCGGAGGGCTAAAAGATGACGGGCCTATTTAACGGCACCCAAAGTTAAGCCCTCAATAAAACGTCGCTGGAAGAGAATAAACAAGATAATTACCGGAAGCATGCCAATTACCACGCCAGCGGTGAGCGGACCCCAAGAAGTGCGTTCCAAGCCCAGAAAGGTATACATGGCTGCCTGCCAGGTACGCATACTGGCGGTAGAGGTAAAGGTGGCGGCGAAGACGAAGTCGTTCCAGCCGAAACGAAAGGCAAAGATACTGGCGACCGCCAACCCAGGCCAGGTCAGGGGTAAAACCACCTGCCAAAATGCCGTCCAACGAGTAGCTCCGTCAACCTGGGCAGCCTCTTCTAATTCTTTGGGGATGGTGTCGAAAAAGTTTTTAAGCAACCAAACATTTAAGGGGAGGATCAAGGCCTGATAAGGAATAATCAGGCCTTGATAAGTATTGAGCCACCCCAAGCGTTGAAGCATGACGTAGAGAGGGATAATGTTTACGGATACAGGGATCATGAAAATCCCCAGAACGAGGCCCATAAGGAGCCCCCGACCGGGGAATTGATAGCGAGAGAAGGCATAACCAGCAAATGCGCTGATCAGAACGGAGAGCAGGGTACTACCAATGCCCACGATGAAGCTATTTAATAACGAGCGCAAGAGCTTGGGATCGCCCAGCAATCGCTGGTAGTGCTCAAGTGTCAGATTCTCAGGAATCAGGCGAGGCAGACCGGAGGAATGAAGGGAAGCCGAGAGGACGACCAGAAAAGGAACCAGCACCATAGCAGCGTAGAGAATGAGGAAGAGGTAAAGCAGCGCCAGTTTACTTTTGGACGGGTTCACCGGTTCTCACCCCCTAAGGCTTTCAAATAGAGAGCGGCGGCAACGAGGTTAAAGATAAATAACATGACACCGATGGATGAGCCGATGGAAAAGTTGCCAAATTCGAATGCATACCTGTACATATACAAGGAAGTGGTGGTCGTGGCGTAAACGGGCCCTCCCTTGGTCATCGCGAGGGGCAGGGCAAACAGGTTTGTGGTCCACATCGTAATCAGGATCAAGTCAAGGGCGGCAAAAGGGGTGATCAAGGGCCACGTGATCCATCGAAAAGACTGCCATGAACTGGCCCCGTCAACCCTGGCGGCTTCGTGGATCTCAGGGTTGATGGTGGTGAGGGCAGTGCCCATCATCAACATTGAAAACGGCATACCGAACCAGATATTGGCTATGACAAGAGCCCAGATAGCCATATCCGGATTGCCCAACCACTGGATGGTGGGAAGACTGAGGGCGTTCAGCAAGTTGTTTATGGCTCCCGAGGGTTGGTAGAGATATAGCCAAACATAAGCGACGACCAATTCGGAGAGGATCCAGGGGAACGTAATGAGGGTGCGAAAGAGGTTACGACCGCGGACAACGGTCCTCAGCACTAAAGCGATTGCCAGACCGAGCACGAATTGGCCTATTACACCGCCGCCGACAAATTCGAGGCTGACCACCAGGGATTTGTAGAACTTGAAAGGGAAGATGTTGTCTTTAATCAGGGTTAGATAATTCCCCAGCCCGGCGTAGGGCCATTGACGGTTGAAAGTGGTGAACTCCACATCATGGACGGAGATATACCCATTCCAGAAAATGGGGTAAACAAAGAGCAAAAGCAGCGTCAGTATGGCTGGCAGAACAAGGAGATAAGGGGTCAGGGGAATTCGTTTGCCCATGCGATAGGCGCCTTTTATTTAAGAGCAGCTCGAAGAAATAAAAATCTGAACTCCTTCAGAATTATAATTATATAATAATGTAATTACAAACATTATAACTAATATGATGGTATTTGTCAACAAAGTTCTCGTTTTCACAAAAGATATGGAAAGCGGTGATGGGTGCGGCCCAACGCAAGCCAGCAGGATGGAGGTCTCTAGCAGCCTGTCGGAGAGAAAAGCAGAATGGCATCCAAAACGGCTTTAAAGGGCTAAATCGGCCGCTGATTTCGGTCAAACAGGCATAAGTGGACGCGTTTCAGTATCAGAACTCCTGCTCCTGGCTGGCAATCAGCGCGCTAAATCAGCCCCTGGTCGAGGTACAAGGTGTGCATACGTTTGAGATTGAACGCCAGGCATACCAGGCACCATTCTCCAGCGGCAGCCCACAGGCCACGCAAAGAGAACTGGCGGAAGCCCAGGGTCTCCTTGATGATCCCGATCACGGGTTCAACAGTGCATTTGCGCAAACGATAGATGGCCTTTCCAATCTCGGTTTGCAGTTTGTAAGCCATCTTTTCTTTGGGACTGGCTTCTTCGCTTGGCGGCTCGGTTTGATCCTGGAAAAAGGCCTGCCAATCTTTATGATGAGGCTCGCGCCCGGTGGCGATGTAGGCTTCCACCTGCCGCTCGCAGAAGGCATTGAGGTTGGCTTCACTGAAGTAACCGTTGTCCAAGGCAGCCGCCTGAGGCTTGCCCAGTCCGGGAGCGATGGCATCCAACGTCGGCACAGCTTCTTTTTTGTCGTTGGGATGGTTGGAAAGGCTGTTGGCCACAATCAACAGGCTTTCCTGATCGGCGGCGACTTGCACGTTATAGTGCTGGTCGACGCCTTCATTGCTGCTGTTCTTCATGATGCGCGAATCCGGGTCGGTGAAGTTGTACTGATCTTTGTCGCCTGGACCGGGTTCGGGCGGTTGCGGAGGCCGTCCCTTGGGTTTGCGGTGATGCTTGCGAGCTTTCTTCTCGCGTTCCCGCAGTTTGGCTTCATATTCGGCTTGTTCTGCCTCATAACGCTCTTTGGCCCGCGCTTCGAGCACCGCTTTGGCCCTGGCCAGATTGGCCAGCCGCTCTTCTCGCATGGCAATCTCGTCTTGGATGACCATCCCTTCCGGCAATTGCTTTTCGTCTTGTTCAACCTGCTCACCCAACTCGAACAATTCAGCCACTTCTTTGCGCAGTTGGGCTTCGATCTTGGTCAAGCGTTTGTAGCTCACCGCCTTGCTCTTGGAGGCGTCCGCATGGATCTTGCTGCCGTCCAGGCTGATATTCCCCAGCTTCAGCACCCCAGCCGCCGAGGCCAGCAGCAGGATTTGTACAAACAGTTCCTGGATCTCGGCCAGAAAGGTCTTGCGAAAGTGAGCGATCGTGTCATGATCGGGGTGCAGTCCACCAGCGATGTACCGGAACGGGATGCTCTCATAGGTGGCCTTCTCGATCTTGCGAGAACTGAACAGCCCCGTGGCATACCCGTAGAACAACAGCCCCAGCAGGATTTCCGGCGCGATCGCTTCTCCGCCAATCGGGGCATATCGCTCGTAGATCTTGCTCAGATTGAGTTGGGCTATGATATCGACCACAAAGCGCGCCAAGTGCTGGGGCGGCAGCGCTTCGGCCAGACGGATGGTCTGGTTCAAGGTTTCTTCGTAATTTGCGGTCTTGAATTTTCTGCTCATGCTCGAAGTTTACCATTCAAACGTCAAAGCTTGTCGGCCTCTCCGACAGGCTGCTAGAGCCGTTTTTTTCGGGAGGACCCACCAGAATACGACGTTGTGAGCCTTTGCGCTATGAGCCGTCAGACTCGGATGCTTCAATGGTTGTCAAGGCGCGTCGCAATATGCGCTGAAGCCGTCTAACGTAATCGGTCTTTGACCAGCCCTTCTCCACCACGAGACTCTCCCAGGCCTGAATCGATATCACCGTCCACAGCATGTCGGCGGCGGTTTC